>JAIPGE010000027.1 GCA_021736285.1 Candidatus Izemoplasma sp. | reverse complement strand
TTTATTATCACCTGCGTGATGTTTATTCCAATTGTAACGGTATTTGCTTATATTTTTGATTTACAAACCATCGTCGACGAAATTACAATTTTATTGATTGGCGCAGCAGGTTTGGTCATCTTTATTGGGATTGGCACGCTTTTAATCGTATTCCAACATAAGCGTAATTATCGGTTGGTAAAACCTTCTTATCATAAAGAATTTAGTTATTTACTATTTATTTCTGCACTTGGGATTTTAGGGTTTGGCATCATCTTCACATATCTCGGTGGTGCAACCCGTTATATGCCCCATGTGCTCATACCATTATTTTTAAGTATTTATGCGGCATTGTTCTTTATTGGTAGACGATACTTCAATGTCGATAATTTCCGTTAACAGACAAGAAGAGGCTACCTTGTAGCCTTTTTCAAAAGGTGATACGATGATTCAAAATAGAACCAAGAATCAATTTGGTGATACACTATTTAATGACATTACCAATCATACGGTAATGATTGTTGGTGTTGGCGGTGTTGGTGGCTATGTTGTTGAAGCACTGGCTCGTTTTGGGATAAAACATCTCATTTTAGTTGACCATGACACTGTTGAATTAAGTAACATTAATCGCCAAATTGTAGCCTTACATTCCACAGTTAACAAACAAAAAGTAGCGGTGTTAAAAGAACGAGTTAAAGATATCAATCCTGATATTTTAGTTACGACATATCCCGTTTTTTATGATGCCACTACAAAAGATATGATTTTCAAAGAAAAAATTGACTTTCTTGTTGATGCGATTGACACCATAACCTATAAAATTGATATTGTTAAATCTTGTTTAGATAACAACATTAAATTTATTACAGTAATGGGAACGGGAGATAAAATAGCACCTGAAGAGCTTAAACTTGTCCCTTTACATCAAACACAGATCGATCCCATTGCACGCGTCATGCGACGGAAGTTAAAGCACCATCCACAATACAAACAAATACAAACCGTGTGTTCTTTCGAAACACCACGTGCTTTAAATAAACAGGGTAGAACGCCAACATCCAATTCTTTTGTACCAGCAAGTGCTGGTTTGTTAGCGGCAAGTTATGTGATACGTTCTTTACAAGCAGATACTAAAGATAGGAGAGAATAGATATGAAATCAATTGTTTTTGCCGGGGGATGTTTTTGGGGTGTGGAAGCATATTTTAAACAACTAGATGGGGTTACCGACACAGAAGTCGGCTACATCGATGGCACAAATGAAGCAACATATGAAGAAGTATGTGCTGGTAGTGGCCACACTGAAGCAGTGTTACTACGGTATGATGAAACCCTTATCTCGCTAAAAAAGTTACTCGATCATCTCTTTAATATTATCGATCCAACCAGTGTTAACAAACAAGGCAATGATGTTGGTATCCAGTATCGTACGGGTATTTACAACTATGCAAGTGATGAAATACCATTCATTCAAAATTATCTTAATATTCGCCAAAAAGAATATAAAAAGCCACTTGCCTTAAACCTTAAGACGAACCTAACTTTTTATCCAGCTGAAGACTACCATCAAGATTATTTGGAGAAAAACACGCATGGCTATTGTCATATTGATTTAGCATCTCATAAAGATGTGAAGTAATCGTATTTAAAGAAGCAAAATCGTAAAGGAGACCGCGATGAAACGAACTGATTATATTTCATGGGATACCTATTTTATGGGTGTTGCAGAATTAAGCGCAATGCGCAGTAAAGATCCACGTACCCAAGTTGGTGCCTGTATTGTTAACACCAAAAAGCGAATTATTGGAATTGGTTATAATGGCTTTCCGTTTGGCGTAGATGATGACGATTTTCCGTGGGAGAAAAACGATGTCTGGTTAGACTCTAAATATCCTTATGTTGTTCATGCTGAACCAAATGCAATTTTAAACGCCACTGTTTCGCTTGATAATGCAACGTTATATGTGACACTATTTCCCTGTAACGACTGTGCCAAATTAATCATTCAAAGTGGTATCAAAGAAGTGATTTATTTAGAAGATAAGTATCATGATCAACTGAGTTTTGTTGCGTCACGTAAAATGTTTGATGCAGCGGGGGTTACTTATCGTAAATTAAAAAATTATCATCTGGTGATGCAACATGACAAACAAACCGACTAAATATTATATTGAATGGGCAGTGTTGATGTTACTGACACTGCTTATCTTAATTTCATCTTTAATTCGTGTTGACTATGCCTTTACAGCACCTGGGTACAACGATGAGGTAATTGATTTTATTCAGTTTGACACACCGACTTCGTTGGCAGGCTCATTACATACCACAAGTGTAATTCATTATGAAAAAACAACGATGTTGCAGTATTATACTGCCCAACTTTTTAATGAAGTTGACATTGATGAATTATCGGATTATTATGATTATATTGATCTTGATGACCTGACAGTTCGAAGTTTTCTAATGAAAGATGACAGTATTGCAACTAGCATTATTGTCGCTGCCAATCTCGCGGGTGAAACGCTTGCCTATGAATCATATACAGCAGTCTATCTAACGAGAACCTTTTTAGATCGAGACACCTTAGCAATTGGGGATTACATCTTAACTGTAAATGATATCGATGTTGAGACGTTTGATTTTAGTACTGTTGAATGTGATGAAACAGTCACTTTTAAAGTCTTACGAGATGGTCAAAACCATACCTTTGATGTTACTAAAAAAGATATTGATGGAACGTGTCAGTTTGGAATAACATTAGGCACTTTTAGTGTTATCACAGATAACAACTTACCCTATGATATCATTGAAAACAATACCGGCGGTCCAAGTGGTGGTATTATGCAGGCATTATATGCGTATACACAATTCACACAAACCGATCTTACAAACGGTTATAAAATTGCGGGAACAGGAACGATTGATTTAACTGGCAACGCTGGGCCAATTGGTGGAATAGAACAAAAAATTTATACTGCCATTCATAATGATATTGATATTTTCTTCGTGCCTTATCTATCTGATGATTTAGACGATAATTATATCGTTGCAAGAAGGCTTTTGGATACATTAGAGACGGATATGGACTTGATCCCAATTCAAACCCTTGATGACGTAATTACCCATCTAAACAATCTAGAAAGTAGTGATGCCACATGATGCGTTTTCCAATTTTTCATCTCCATAAGTATTATGATAAAAAACAAATTTTTAATGCCTTTTTTGTTGGTGTTATCTATCATATTATAGGATTAGCTGGTTTAGGTATTTTATTGGCAAATATTCTCTTTTTATACTTACCATTCTTAGTTTATTTTCTAACCACAACTTTCATCCTTGGCAGTTTCATTTTGGCTCGAGGAAACCATCATATCAATCAAACTTTAAAAAATTACACCTATCTAGCAACATTCCCGTATGAACGAATGTACAAACAAAATACCTTGTTTGATACGGTTATTTTGTTTGTTGTACTTACGATAATTTATCTATTATTTCATTAATAAACGAGGTGACTTCATGAAAAAAACATTAACTGTTGGTCTCATTGTTATTTTCAGTTCATTATTGCTTGACCAACTTACAAAATACATTGTCAAAACACAGATGACACTGGGAGATGAAATTGTTGTTATCCCAAATTTCTTTACTTTGTCATCACATCGTAACGATGGCGCTGCCTGGGGATTGTTTAGTGGCAATATGCTCTTTTTCTATGCCGTAACCACTGTCGCAGGTATCTTGTTTTACTTATTGCTAAAAGACGCTGATGTAACGCATAAAAAATTATATAGTTATGGCGTCTTCTTAATGGTTGCTGGCGGATTTGGAAATTTTATTGATCGCTTGCTCTTTCAAGAAGTGATTGATTTTATTGATATTGATATATTTAGTTACACCACATATCCAATTTTTAACATTGCCGACATATGTTTGGTCGTGGGAATGATTATGTTCACATTAGATGTTTTGTTAGAGGAGTTTTATTATGGAAAAAATAGTCGTCAAGAAAAAAGAAAACAATAAACGGATTGATCGTTTTTTAAGATCTAAATTAGATCTCTCGAGAAACGTGATTCAACATTATATTAAAGATGCACACATTTTAGTAAACAGTGAAACAACAAAAGCAAACTACAAAATCAAGTCCGAGGATATCATAACAATTGATCCTCCTGAGCCTAAAAAAATCAATTTAGCACCAGAAAATATTCCTTTAGATATCATATATGAAGATGATGATGTGGCTGTTGTGAACAAACCAGAAGGGATGGTTGTCCATCCTGGCGCAGGAAATCCAACACATACGATGGTAAATGCGTTACTGTATCACCTTGAAGACCTCAATGCGATTAAGGGTGAAATTAGACCAGGTATCGTACACCGAATTGATAAAGAAACCAGTGGCTTGTTAATGGTCGCAAAGAATGATTTAGCGGTTGAATCGTTGTCCAAACAACTTCAAGAAAAAACAGTAAAGCGAACATATATTGCTTTAGTAGAAGGGGTTATTACCCATAATAAGGGTAAAATCAATGCCCCAATAGGCCGTCATAAAACCAGACGCCAACAGATGGCAGTTGTTGAAAATGGAAAACCAGCGGTGACCCATTTTACCGTAATGAAACGATATGAAGCACATACCTTAATTGAATGTCAATTAGAGACGGGACGGACCCATCAAATTCGTGTTCATCTTGATTATATTGGACACCCACTTGTGGGTGATTCAAAATATGGACGTCGGAAAACAGATACAACACACGGCCAATATCTTCATGCCAAATCTCTCGGGTTCATTCATCCCAAAACAAAGGAAGCACTCTTTTTTGAAAGTCCCTTACCACCGTATTTTAACAACAAACTTAACGAACTAGAATAGAGGAAGTTAGTATGCCTGATTTTTATATGCACGCCAAATTTGCAAAAGACATCGCCGACACAATGACACAATCCCTAGATGAAACAACACTTTTGCTTGGTGCACAAGGGCCTGATCCGTTTTACTATATGGTATTTGATCAAGCTAAAGCAGATTACCGTTATTATGCCGATCGGCTTCATGACACAAACACCCGACAAAGTTTAATCACATTAACAAACTTTGTAAAAACCCATCAAAACCAAGCACTCTTTAGTTTTTATATTGGATATTTATGCCATTATGCGCTTGATGTTAGTGTTCATCCTTATATCTATCATCATGTCGGTATCTATGATGAAAACAGCTCTGATACCCATAATTTGAGGGGATTACATCTCCGCTTTGAACGGGCAGTAGATATAAGACTTTTAGAACGTGATTTTAAGAAACCAGCCCACCGTGTTAATGTAACACAGTTTTTTCCAACACCGAATGACAATCCATTGATTGAAGACGCATACAAAGAGATGCTTAAGGACACCTTTAATGTGTCCACCCCACTCAGTTATACCAAGGCCTCAAAGGCGATGAAAAAGACAATCCGCTATGCTGTTCAAGATCGTTTTGGAATTAAACGCTTCTTTTTTAAAGGTATTGATTTATTTAATAAGAAAACAGATTTATTCTTACAAGATTTGTCAATGCATGCCAATCCAAAAACATTTGATTATTTAAATCTCAGCCATCGCACTTGGCACCACCCCATAACCAATGAAATTTTTCATACCTCCGTCTTGGACTGTTATGACCACGCAAAAAAATTTCTCATGCAAATTCTTGACCAAGTGATTCCCTATATTAAGGGAAAACGCACGATTGACCTTTCAACTGTTTTTACCAATTTATCATTTAATATGGGAATTGATTGTGACCACGGAAATGATGTTAAATTTTTAAATATTTATAATCAAAAGTAGCTTGAAAAAAGTTGCTTTTTTTATAATTTTTTTTAAAAAAAGCATTGAGACCTACACAAAAACACAAAGTTATCCTCACTCAATTTTCCGCCTCTTGCATTCTTAAAAATTCACTGTATAATTGAATACACAACACTTTGGAGGTGGAAAAATGGAAACATACCGACTCTATAGAAACATCTTATGTATTGATTTAAAAAGTTTTTATGCATCAGTAGAATGCGCTATTAGAGGGCTCAATCCATTTACTACCCCGTTGGTTGTTGCCGACAAGTCACGTGGCGGTGGCAGTGTTGTTTTAGCTGTAACACCATATCTTAAAAAACGTGGGGTCAGTAGTCGCTGTCGCGTTTACGATTTGCCTAAAGATGGTGACATTATTTATGCCAAGCCACGGATGAAAAAGTATTTAGAGGTTTCGACAAAGATTATTGAAATCTATTTAAAGTATGTTGCTTACGAAGACCTTCATATCTATAGTATTGATGAAGTTTTTCTTGATTTGACCACCTACTTAAATTATTATGAGAAAACAGATGAAGAAATGGCAAAAATCATTTTGGATGACATTTTAGAAACAACCAAAATCCCAGCCACATGTGGGATAGGGCCTAATATGTTGTTAAGTAAAATTGCCCTTGATATCGAAAGCAAACAAGCACCGAATTTCATTGCTAAATGGACATATGATGATGTTGAAACAAAACTGTGGAATATTTCACCACTTTCAGAAATGTGGGGCATTGGTTCCCGCATGGAACGCAACTTGAATAACTTAGGTCTTTATACCATTGGTGATATTGCGCGTTATCCGCTTAAACGTTTGGCCAAATATTATGGTGTGCTAGGCGAGGAATTGTATCATCATGCTCACGGCATTGATCAATCAATTATTCATGAAAAAATTGCCTACCAGCCCGTTTCAAAAAGTGTGGGACATGGCCAAACCTTGTTTCATGATTACTTTTATGATGATGTGAAACAAATTATTTTAGAATTGACAGATCAAGTTGTAAAGCGCCTTCGAGAAGGAGAAAAGAAGGCATATACAATCCATTTTGGAATTGGCTATTCAAAAGCAGTAGGGGGCGGATTTTCCCATCAAAAAACACTTCCATTCCCTTCTTGGAATGAAAGTGAAATCTATCAAATATGTCTTGATTTGCTTGATGAACACTATGATGGATCTCCCATTCGTAGTGTCAACATTCGGGCATCTAACTTAGTCAAAGAATATTTTATTCAACTGAATCTATTTTCTGACGTATCACAACGGATTAAAGAACACAAAGTCCACAAAACGATTGATAATATCCACTTTAAACACGGTAAAAACGCGGTTATCCGTGGGTCAAGTCTAACAGAAGCATCCACTTTACAATCACGAAACACAATGGTTGGTGGTCATCATGGATAAGACAATGGACACTTATGTCTATCGTGACCGCAAAATGATGAAATGGTTACCGTTTGGCGCGTTGACAGAACAAGGTGACTACTTACAAGCGTTATTCGAAAAACGCAACCAGCAACCAAAACCGACGTTATTAGATGATGCTATTACTGAGATGAATTATCTTTTAGAAGAAGCGGTTGCGATGCATATTCCGATTACAATTACCTATTTTCAACACCATCGGTATCACACAATTACAGGAATTGTCGAAGTTGTTGATTTTCTTTCTAAAACCATCACTGTAGACAACACCCTTATTACCGCATCCACAATCACACATATTGAAGTTATTTAAAAAGCGACACTTTATTGTAAAGTATCGCTTTTTTGTTAAGTTTATGCTTCTGTTGTTGGATCGACAAACACTCTAGATTCCATTTCTTTATCTAACATATAAAGACCAGCATCTTTAACAAGTTTGATTTTGTCAATTAATGAAGAAAAGGTATCTTCTTCCTCAACTTGTTCATCAACATACCAATTTAAGAAACTAATCGCTGCATAATCATTTGTTTCACCAGCAATTTTCATTAAGTTGTTGATTCGACTTGTTACTTTCTTTTCATGATTTAATGAGATTTCAAAGGCCTCTAACAAACTATCAAAATCGTTTTGAGGGGTTTCGAATCCTGTAATATGAACCCGTTCACCGCGTTCATTTAAATAACGAATGAATTTTTTTGCGTGTGCCAATTCTTCCTCATACTGAATCATAAACCAGTTTTCAAATCCGTCTAATCCAAGTGTCGCCACATATCCTGCCATTGCAAGATAAATGTGTGCCGACTCAATTTCAAAATTAAGTTGGACATTAATTGCATTTACTAATTTTTTATCCATAAAATCATCTCCTTTACCTACATATTATAACGTTTAATTTATTTTCTTACAAGATTCTTACTTACTTATTTTAATAATGCCTTTGCTTTATTAAAGGTTTTAAAATTAAGTTTGGCAATATCATATAAACATTTTTCACCACGTTCTTCAATCAATTTTGCAGCAATTTCATCAACTTTCAAACTTGCACCTTTAGGTAAGGTTAATCCAATTTGCTTTGACAATACATTAAAATGTTTTAAAAAAGCATAGCGCGCTAAGATACTAGCCAACGCAACACTGGCATATCGGCTTTCTGCCTTGGTTAAAAATGTTATATTTCGACACACATGTTGTTCTTTGTTTAAATATCTAAAATAATTTTTTTCAGGTGTGAATTGATCCATAATAATTTCGGGATTGCCATTAATTTTATTTAATAAATTCAAAATTGCCTTATTATGTAAATAGGCTTTAATCTTATTCATATTGAAGCCACGTTCTATCAATTGATTATATTTATCGTTATGGAGCGTTAACAAACTGTAAGTGCCTATTTCTTTAATCGCTTCACCAAGCGATAGAATATAATCATCAGAGAGTCGCTTAGAATCCTTTATATTCAATGCTTTATATGTTTTAACATCAGCTTGTTTGAGGTGATAAGCGCAGACAATAATTGGTCCAAAAAAGTCACCTGTGCCAACTTCATCACTACCTATTGATGGATAGAAGTAATCCTTAAAGTTGGGTGTTTTGGTTTTTGTACTTTCCTCATGATAAGCAAGCATATTGACCCACATATCATATTCTTCCTTCGCATCTTCTCCTTGAAACATTACTTTGTTCGTTGAATAAACCGTAACTGTAATATATTCTGTTTTAGCAAAGAAGCGAATATAAGTATTGTTGTTGGCTACTTTAAAGTCTTGATAAAAAGTTTCAATCCGATTTATCTCTGAATCTGATAAGTTTTTTAACACAAAATTCAAAAAAACCACCTCACACTATTATTTTATCACATAATTTGATAAAATAATATCTAGGAGTGATTAAAATGTATGCAGAAAGTCAATTACTAGAATTTGATAAAGTATTAAAACGCATTACTACCTATGCGCATACAACCGTTGGTAAAGAAAAAGTACTTGCTTTAGCGCCAACCAATAATGATTTAATAATAAAACGCCAATTAGATGAAGTCAATCAAGCCAAACAAATTGTAGAAGGATATAAAGAAGCCCCGTTTGGTGGTGTGAGAGATGTGACAGATATCTTAAAACAAGCAAAAATCTACGCCACACTCACCCCCAAGGACTTTTTGAATATTGTCGGTCTTGTTGAGGCATCAAAGC
Organism: Candidatus Izemoplasma sp.; assembly: GCA_021736285.1. Lineage (GTDB taxonomy): Bacteria > Bacillota_I > Bacilli_A > Izemoplasmatales > Izemoplasmataceae > JAIPGF01. The sequence goes on along the minus strand of JAIPGE010000027.1, from coordinate 2,071 downwards.
ATATGGTGCGTTTTTTTGAACAAGTAACTGAAAATGAATTAGTGCACGATGCTTTAGATCCATATATCGAAGATTTGTCATTTGTTAAAGCAATTAAAGATGAAATCATGCAAGTGATTACAATCGATGGTAAAATACGCGATGATGCTTCAAGTGAACTCTCACGCATAAGACGTAATATTTCTAGCAAAGAACGGAAAATTAATGACAAGTTAAATCAGTTTTTAAACGCGAAAAAAAATAAATTAACTGAGTCTTTAATTACAATTCGATCAAACCGTTTTGTTGTACCGGTTAAAGCCAGTGAAAAAAACACGGTTAAAGGAACAGTCGTTGACGTCTCTAGTAGTGGTGAAACAGTTTATATTGAACCTGCTAGTGTAGCGGAAATTAATAATCAAGTATCCCTGTTAAAAATTGAAGAACAAAATGAAATGGAAAAGATCTTACGCGATTTAACCAGTTTTGTTGCTGGATATCACGATATCCTTAAAACCAATTTTGATGTGTTAACAACCTTGGATTATATTTTCGCTGTTGCAAAATACAGTATTGATATGTTGTGTATAAAACCAAACATTACTGACACAACAATAGACTTGCAAAAAGCAAGACATCCCTTAATTCACCCTGAAGAAGTGGTTGCTAATACCATTACATTTAATCCTGGGGAAGATACAATAATCATTACAGGACCAAATACAGGAGGGAAAACCGTTGCCTTAAAAACAATGGGACTGTTATCGATTATGGTCCAATCAGGATTATTGATTCCAGTTGAACCCGAAAGTAAAACAATTATTTTCAACCACATCTTTGCGGATATTGGCGATGAACAAAGCATCGAACAATCACTATCCACGTTTTCATCGCATATGACCCGTATCATTAAGATTATTAAACAGTGTACGCCAGGGTCACTCATCTTACTCGATGAACTCGGAAGTGGAACGGACCCTAAAGAAGGATCAAGTCTTGCGATGGCAATATTAGACCACATCACACAATTTAATGTTTACACGATTGCCACAACGCATTATCCAGAATTAAAAGCATACGCCTATGATAAGGATCATATTGTCAATGCGAGTGTTGAATTTGATGTCGATACACTATCACCAACATATCGATTATTATTAGGAACACCTGGTAAATCAAATGCACTTTTAATTAGTGAACGACTAGGACTCCCTAAATCCGTAATTAATCAAGCGAAAGATCATGTCATTACATCAAATACAGATGTTTCAGACTTGATTACTAAATTAGAAAAGCAAGGCAATGTGCTTGATCAAAAAATACAAGAATACGATCGGTTAATCGCTAGAAACAAAGAATTAATTGAAGATAATAAACGCTTAAAACGTGAATTACGAGAACAAAAAGATACATTGCGAGAAAAAGCTAGTCTCGAAAAACATAAACTATTAACCGAAGCAAAACGCGAGGCTGAAAACTTAATCAACGAAATCGAAGACTTGCTCAAAGCATCTGACATTAAGCCACATCAACTTGCTGAATTAAAACATAAAACAAAAGATCTCAGTCAAGAAGAAATCCGTGATTCTGAAACAAAAGAACATACCTATCAAGCAGGTGATTTGGTTACCGTATTGAAATTTAACCGCACAGGAGAATTGATTGATCAACAAAAAAATGGTAAGTGGACTGTTAAAATGGGCTCTCTATCACTCAATTTAGAAGAAGAAGATTTTGAATTTATAGAACAAAAAACACTGCCTAAACAAACTGTTTCAGTAAAATCAAAAGTAAAAAAATTCACACCAACAACGTTAGACTTAAGAGGTATGCGCTACGAAGAAGCCAATATAGCACTTGATAAATACATTGATGACTGCCTGTTATCTAATGTGCCTAAGGCAACAATTATTCATGGGTTTGGAACATTAACGTTACGGAAATTAGTTAAATCGTATGTGGAAAATCATCCACAAATTGCAAGTTATCGAGATGGCAAGGGAAATGAAGGTGGCAATGGGGCAACAGTAATTGAATTAAAAAACTAAAAAAAATATTTATTTAGGCAAATCAATTGAAAAGGCTGCTATTA
>JAIPGE010000026.1 GCA_021736285.1 Candidatus Izemoplasma sp. | reverse complement strand
AATATCAGGAAATGCCCAAAGTTTTCATAAGGGCCGAGTGATTCATCATGGGACTTTACTATTCAACAGCAACTTAAAAGCAATTCATCACTTATTGAAAAACAAACAGTCCAAAAGTAAAGCAATTCAATCACGTCCCGCTAACACCAAAAACATCAAAGACTTCTTATTTATTGAAGCAACTACTGAATCTTTTATGCAATTTTTAGTCGATGAAATTCTCTACAATGATGTCTCAAATAATACCTTAGAATTAACGAATGAAGATACGTTTGTCATAAAACAAATGATTAAAGACAAATATGCCAAATGGGAGTGGAATTTTGGGATAAGTGCGAACTTTAGCACAACAAAAAAAGTTAATCATCAAATGGTTACATTTACAATCAAAAAAGGTATAATTACACACATAAAAAGCAAGGATTCAACACTTAATGATATATTAAAAGACGCTTTGATTAATAAGCCGCTTCGATTTAATATATTAAAGAAATCAATATCTCATTTAGACTATCACCATATTGATGGTGAAAGATTGATTGAGAAACTATGTTTTTATCCATAAGAAAACACAACCAAAACGGTTGTGTTTTTTGATTAAATATGAATCGGTTTATCGACGACACCATGTGCCGCTTCCATAATTGATTCAGATAATGTTGGATGCGGGTGAATACTTGCTGCAATTTCATCTGCGGTGGACTCTAGTTCTAATGCGATGACACCTTCACTAATCATATCTGTCGCATTTGGACTTAAAATATGCATTCCGATTAATTCATTATATTTCTTATCAGCAATCAATTTGATTAAGCCCCCACTTTCACCTTCGGCAAGTGCTTTTCCATTAGCACTTAGCGGGAAAACAGATGTCATGTAATCAATGTTCTTCTCTTTTGCTTGTTGTTCTGTCATACCAACATAAGCGATTTCAGGGAAACCATAGATGCCACTCGGTACTTTCAAGTAATCAATATGTGTTGTCTCACCAATGATATTTTCAACAGCAACAATGCCTTCTTTACTCGCAACATGCGCAAGCATTGCGATACCATTCATATCACCAATTGCATAGACATCTTGAATGTTTGTTTCTAATTTGTGATTCGTTTTAACACCGTTGTGGGTCATTTCTAAATCAAGTGCTTCTAATCCTTTCATATTAGGTCTTGTTCCAATCGATACTAAGATTTTTTCTGCCTCGACAGAATGTGTTTCACCATCTTTTTCATAAACCACTTCTGTATCAGTAACTTGAGTGACTTTAGAATTGAGATGTAACTCGATGTTATCATTCAAGAATAAAGACATATATTTGTCACGTACTTCATCATCAATAGGCGTTAAAATTCTATCTTCCATTTCAATGACAGTGACTTTTGTGCCTAAATTGCTATATAGTGTTGCAAATTCAACACCGATGACACCTCCACCAATCACAGTAAGTGTTTTTGGTAGTTTTTCTAACTCTAATATTCCTTTTGCAGTGACTGCACGCGAGTTATCTATCGCATCTTGTAACCCCTCAATTGGCGGAATAAAAGGATGTGCGCCAGTAGCTAAAATAAGTTTTTTGGTTTTTAATGTCTCCTCATTCACAGAAATACTGTGTGGATCATTCACTGTGCCAAAGCCATTATAAAGATCAACACCATTTTTCTTAAGTAACATTTTTACACCATCTGTTAGGCGTTTAACAATTTTATCTTTTCGTTTTTTTATTAATTTTAAATCAACTTTTATAACAGATTTATCGGTAATTTCAAGCCCATAATCACTGGCGTGCATAAATTGGCTATAAACCTTTGCTGTTTTCAGCATTGCTTTGGTTGGAATACATCCCCAATTGAGACATACCCCGCCAACAGTTCCTTTTTCTATTAAAGCAACTTTTTGTTTCAATTGTGCAGCTTTAATCGCAGCCACATAACCACCAGGGCCACCACCAAGTATTACAATATCATAGTTTTTCATTGTACCACCTAACTTAACAATAGTAACATAGGGTTTTGTAAATACGCTTTAAATGCACGTAAGAATCGTCCCGCGTCGCCACCATCAATCACACGGTGATCAATTGAAAGCGATAGTGGTAAAACATGTTTTACAGTAATTTCACCATCCGTTACAACAGGTTTTTGGGAAATTCGCCCAATACCAATAATTGCAACTTCGGGATGTTTAATGATCGGTGCACCAAATGTTGAATCAAAGACACCGTAGTTAGTAATACTGATTGTCCCATCTCTTAAATCATCTAATTGTATTTTTTTGTTACCAGCTTTCTCTTTTAACTCATGGAGTTTTTTAGCAAGCCCAAAGACACCTAATGTATCTGCATCTTTAATATTCGGTACAATTAGTCCATCTGGTGTATCAACAGCAACACCGATATTCATGTAGTGTTTGTATATAATTTCGCTTTGTTCATAATCAAAACTACTGTTAAAGATTGGAAATTCTTCTAACGTTTTGGTTAATGCTTTAATAATAAATGGCATATACGTCATATGAACATCTTTTTCTTTAGCAAGTGCTTTGTTGTCATTTCTAAATTGAACTAACTCTTCAACGACAACTTCATCCATGACAGTCGTATGCGGAATAACCGTTTTTGCTACTGTCATGTTATTCGCAATTGTTTGACGTAATTTTGATATTTTTTCACGATGTGTTCGGTTTTGATCAAAGTCAGGTAAACGAACATCTAAATTAAAAGATGATTGACTTTTTTGAGAAGTGGATTTTGATTTTTGTGGTCCATCTTTTTCAGCTGCTTTGTAAATATCTGCTTTCATGACACGGCCACTGTTTCCTGAGCCATTGATTGTTTTTATATCAATGCCTAAATCTTTAGCGAGTTTTCTCGCAACTGGTGTTGCTAAAACACGTTTGTTTGTTGGTGCCTCATCAGGTTCATCATCTTCATCAGAAGCGTCGATCATATCATTTGATACTTCGATTGATCCAACCACACCGGCTCCTTTTTCTTCACTAGCATCGTCTTTTGTGTCATCAGAAGTCATTTCAACATCTTCTTTATCATTACTTTGTTCATTCTTTTTGGATTCAGTGGTTTCTTCTTCAGTATCATCGCCTTCACCATCATCAATCATCGCTAAGGTTTCACCGACATGTACTTCTTCACCAACCTCTGGACCACGTTTTGTAATCTTACCAGTCACAGGACTGGGGATTTCAGCGTTGACTTTATCCGTTTCGATGATAACGAGTGTTTCGCCTTCTTCGATCGTATCGCCAACTTTGTATTTCCATTCTAGAATCACACCTTCGTGGATTCCTTCTCCAATATCTGCAAATTTAAAATTCATTTCTCATCACTCCTTAAAATGCCATGAGTTCTTTGATTTTAGATCGTATTTGTTCAGGTGTAATAATGAAGTGATGTTCTCCTTTAGGAAGCGGTATCGTAATAACAAATCCAGTAAGTCGTGTTGGTGGCGCTTCTAAATATAGAAATGCTTCTTCATTAATCATTGATATAATTTCAGCACCTGGTCCAAACGATTTAACAGCTTCATGAACAACAAGAAGTCGTCCTGTTTTTTTGACACTTTCAGCAATTGCTTCTTTGTCATATGGTTGAATGGTCCGTAAATCAATTAATTCCACATTGATTCCTTCATCTTCTAACCCTTTGATTGCTTTTTCTGCTTCTCTGACAAGTGATCCCCATGCAACAACGGTGATATCATCACCCTTTTTAAGTGTTTTTGCTTTGCCAATTTGAACTTTTATTTCTTTATCAGGTAGTTCTTGTTTAAAAGCACGATAAAGGCGTTTAGGTTCCATAAATATAACTGGATCTGGATCTTGTATCGCACTTGTTAGTAGTCCTTTTGCATCATATGGGGTTGAAGGTATAACGACTTTTAACCCAGGAATAGACGCAAATAGTGTTTCTAAGCTTTCACTATGATGTTCTAAAGCGCGAATTCCTCCACCATATGGCATTCTTATAACCATTGGAACGGTATGTAATCCGCGTGTTCTGTTTCGATAACGTGCGGCATGTGTTACAATTTGATTATATCCTGGGAACATAAATCCGCTAAATTGAATTTCAACGACAGGTTTTAATCCATTAACTGCCATTCCAATTGCGCCGCCAATAATGGCACTTTCAGCAAGTGGAGAATCAAAACTACGTTTTTTCCCAAATTTTTGTTGGAGTCCTTTGGTTGCGCGAAAAACGCCACCTTCAAATCCGACATCTTCACCAAAGACAACGATTGAGTCATCTTTTTCCATCTGTTCAAATAATGTTTTGTTAATTGCGCTTAATATCGTTTCTACAGCCATCTTATTTCCCCTCACTTTCTAAATAGGTTTTGTAATCAGAAAGCTGTTTCTGTAAATCTTTTGGTAATGTTTCATAGGTATAATTGAAGACATCATCCAGTGGTACAAGTCCTGATTTTTCAACTTTTTTAAACGTTTTATTTGAATAATCATTGTATTCTTTTTGCAGTTTTTCGTCTTCTTCTTCAGTTAATAATTTTTTGTCAATTAAATATTTTTTAAAACGAATGATTGGATCGCGTGCTTCCCAATGTTTCAATTCTTTGTCATCACGATAAATAGTTGGATCATCACTGGTTGTATGTGGTCCTAAGCGATATGTCAAAGCTTCTATTAGTGTTGGGCCTTGTCCGTCTAAAGCGTTTTGACGTGCTTCTTTTACAGCCGCATACATCGCTAACGGATCATTTCCATCAACTAAGATACCTGGTATGCCATAACCGATTGCTTTAGATGCTAGGTTTTGCGCTTTTGTTTGTGCTTCACGTGGTGTTGAAATTGCCCATTGGTTATTTTGAATCACAACAACGAGTGGACTTTCCGTAACGGCTGCAAAGTTTAATCCTTCATGGAATTCACCATGTGAGGTTCCACCATCACCAACAAATACGAGTGCTACTTCTTTATCACCTTTATATTTTGCTGCATAAGCAACTCCCGCAGCATGGTTAACTTGTGATGCGATTGGCACACTAATTGGTAATATACGTAATTCTTCATCAAAGTGATTACCTTCTTCGTTTCCATACCAATAGAGGTAAAGTTTCTCTAGTGATGCACCTTTATACATCATACCTGCCATCTCACGAAAGGCCGGTACCATCCAGTCTTTTTTCTCTAATGCTGCAACAGGTGCGACTTGCGCTGCTTCTTGACCTTTAATCGGTGCATAGGTTAACATCCGACCTTGGCGTTGATATTGCAGTGCTTTGGTATCAGCGACACGTCCTAACAACATCGTTTTATACATCTTTAATAATGTTTCATCATCAATCTTTGGAACGAGTTTTTCATCAACAATATTCCCTTCATGATCAAGTACTTGAAAAATCTTCTTTTTCAGTGGATCAAATTTTTTTGTAAGCATAATTGCCTCCTTGTTTATATTTAATATAAATAATATTTTTGCAAAAAAATACTTTAATTTATTACAGTCCTAGTATACATCAATTTATAATAAATATAAATTAGTTTGCATTTTTTTAGCATCTTAGTTTTTTATTGAAACTTTTGGTGCTATAATCAAATTACGAGGTGATATTGATGGGTAGTTATTTATTGGTTGCATTACTTTTAGCTGGAATAATATCGTTATATATTTTAAGTTACAAATGGAATAAAGATACAAAAGCACCAACTGATGATAAGGCACTTTTTCAATGCGCTAGTTGTGCTGTTTCTGGATCGTGTTCAGTAAAAGATGAAGACGATAAAGATGATGAAGCCTGTGAAACGGAACACAAAGGGATTGGGCTTAAAGAATATTATTATAGTCAGAAAGAATCATCGTAGTTAGACAAAACTCAGACCCCTGATTTATATGGTACAATTGATGAAAACATAAAGAATGATTTCTAACTTTTAGGAGTCATTCTTTTTATTTTTCATGTTTTTTTCTACATAACTATTCTACTCGCAAATAGTGTGCTGTCATTTCAAATAGACATTAGATATATTGACATGCTTTAACTAACATAATTTGCATTATAATACATCTTGTTACATACTTCTTCTATATATATTATAAACATAAATTGTATCATTTTTGTATGTATTCGATAATATATTTCTTATTGGTATGCGGTCTAACTGTGTTTGTTCGCATAAAAAAAAGCACTTTCTTTTTCATAGTTTTCTATGTCAAAGTCTAAAGTGCTGTTATGCTAAGATTCTTTTGTGATGAGTTTATCAACCAGATGAAACACCAAAACTGCAATCAAAACCCCGCAGGCAATACTCACGATTAAATACACCACATTGTTTACACCAATTATTCCTAAGAATGAACTAATAAGTAGTTTGTTTTCAATATGTAACAAGCCACCAATCATCGCTGCGCTTGCGCTACCAACAACGCCAGATATGATAACTGGAAATGGCTTTTGTGCGGCGTATGGTAATGCCCCTTCTGTAATACCTATGATACCTAGTAGAATACTTCTTATTGGCGAAACAAATGTATCTATGTGTTTAAAGGACCTATAATATAAATGAACAATTCCCATCGTAAGTGGTGGTATTCCAGTTGTTAACAAGACAGGACCTGTAATGTGGTAATTGCCTTCTAAGAAAGCAGTAACTGTAAAGGTGAACGCTGCTTTGTTAAACGGTCCACCCAAATCGACAGCGGTCAATCCACCCAGTGTCATAACAAGCAAAATGATACCAGTTTGTGCGATATTACTTAAAAATATAGATAGTGCTTCTAGAAGTAACGTTATCCCAGGAATAATTAAAAAATAAAACAGTATCCCTTCAAGAACAATCATCCCGATAAATAAGAGGTAACGATATGGAGTTTGTTTATGTAAACAATAGTGAAAGACGAGATGTGTTGCTAATCCAACTAAGAGTCCACCTAAAAAGGTTGTCTGAAAAAAACCTGCAAGTGACCCAATCAAAAGATTTATAATAAGACTTTTTTTTCCATCCAAAAAATACCCAATAAGCATTGCTAAAAGCGGTGCAAGCGCAATTTCAACAATGTTGGCTAGCTGTGTTAGAAAGACTTTTAAGTTGGTATCAAGTTCACTCAAAAGTAACAGTACAGAATAGAGGATAACGATTGGTACAAAATAACCAAAGGCACGACTCAATGCGGTTGACATTTTTGGTTTTTGCATAAGAACACCACCTTTTTATTCACATCGGTTTTGTAATGTGATATAATGCGTGTAGAAATTGAGGCGATTAGATGAAAAAACGTAAGCGATTTAATTTTGGTATTATTTTTCTCCTTATCTTTTTAAGCGGTACTATTGATAATGTGTTGGGTGACGGGGAGTTTCGTTTTGATTGGTTTTGGCTATTAATTTTAATACCAGTTGTGATTGGTAATTTAGAACAAATCATCAACTATTTTAAAAAAGATGATGTCAATCAACATACAGTAACTAGCAATCACAATCAGTATAATCCATTTGAAGACACAGATGAAATCCCCAGTAAAGAAAAAGTGGAATGTCCTTATTGTTCACATATGAACGATGCGGAATTAACGTTTTGTGTCAAATGTAACGGATTGCTTTAAAAAGACCTTCAAAAGGTCTTTTTTTAGTCTTGTAAGTTAAGTTTTGGCGGTAAAATTAATGGACTTTCACCAAAACTCATCATAATGTTGCTAAGTAATGCACTACAAATGTGAGGAACGCCAGCAAAAATAACATTGGTGTTGTTTTGAATAAGATCATTGATATCCATCTTTAAAAACGAATGCCCAGTACGTTTGTCTGCGCGCATACCACATTTAATCCGAATCGTAATTTCAACATCTAATGAGTCAATACCTTCAGAGTAAACATGCTTTTTAAATAACAAGGAAAAGATATGATCATCAATGTCATCAATCATATAAGAATCAGCATTGTTAATTTTCATTTTCTTTTTTTCTTTCATACCGGTTAATAATACATCTTGATCATTATGATATTCGATGTTAATTACCCGGCGATAGATATTGCGATCGATAAGCTCAAAGAATTTCATGATGCACCTTCTTTCTTAATCTTAGTTTATCACAGTTTTGTCATATCTAAAAATAAAATTTATGTTATAATAGTTTTAGACGATAAAGGAGGGATACATGATGAGTGTATTCAGAAGACGTGAAGGGTTTCAGTATTTATGGACTGATTCACCGGTATCAACTTTAATTATTATTTTGAATTTACTGATGTTTTTAGTTACTTTAATTACGGGGGGCTTTTCATCATTAAATTTAATTCAACTTGGTGGATTATTTCCCCCACTAGTTACTGAGAATGGGGAATACTATAGATTACTTACCACAATGTTTTTACATGGTTCAACATTTCATTTAATCGGTAACCTGTTAATTGGTATTTTTGTCTTATCAACCGCCTTAGAACGTTTAATAGGCAGTTTAAAATTCGCAACGATTTATTTTGGTAGTGGCTTAATCGCAAGTTTGGTGATTCTTTACGCGAATCCAACTGCCCTATCAATCGGCGCTAGTGGCGCAATATACGGTGTCTTAGGGGCGTTATTATATGTTACTATTTACCGAAAAGATAAAGTTAATATCAGTGATATATCTTCCATTCGTGGCTTAATTGTGATCAACATAATTTTTACATTCCTCTATCCAAACGTCAGTATTGCTGGCCATATTGGAGGAATGATTGGTGGCTTTTTACTGTCTTATCTATTAATTAAAAGAAACGTAGTTGAAATTATAAATTAAAGAGAAAAGCGATTGCTTTTCTCTTTTTAAAACCTCAATTGTTTGATTTTTCTAAAATACGTTTTCGGCTTCAAGTCAACCAAATAAAACAATGCCGTTGATAAAACATGAAGTGTTTGATTATGATTTTTTTGATCAATTTGAATATTTAAAAAATGTTTTAAAAAATTGTTGAACTTTTCTGAATAAGTTTCATAATCCAGCTTTGTAGTAGTTTTTTTTATAATGTACAACATCTTTAACATATGCGAATCTATTAAGTTCATTATAAGCAGGTAATTATACTGCTTTAAATCTGTATAATCTGATTCACCTCCAACTATTTGCTTATATTTGTGAATTTCACCGATATGGATTGTTCGATCTATAAATGCTTCATCTGGTAAAACTTTTAGATGTCTTGTTGCCTCTATCATTGGGTAACTGATATATAATTTCCCAGATTCTCTACTGTCGGAAAAAAAGTCATTTAATTCTTTGATATTTTTATCATTATGCTTATGATGTTGTGGTTCAAAATCAAAAAATAGATAAATTGAGTGATAGGTCAAACTCAAGTTTTGGCGTTCTTTTTTACTATTTGTTTTTTCTCTTAATAAAAGTAACAAATCTAGATTTGAATCTTGTTTCAACTCTTGAACCGTGTCATACATCTCGTAGATTGATGTTTTATAGGCATATATGGTATATGAACTGGAATTATCAAATATATTACTGAATTTTCTTAACAAACGATCTTCATCTTTTTCTCCCTCAACAATTAATAATATCTTTTTATTTTTCCGTTTATTCTTCATAAAACTCTCTTTGTCGATAGAGTTTTTCGATATTATGTCCTTCTCTTATTTCTCTCTCTGTTAAATAAGGAAGACTATCAATTTTATTATTACTAATAACAAAAAAGCAATCTGGTCTCAAAATATTGTTAGATAATAAAGTTGTATTATGGGTTGTAAAGATAGCTTGAACGTTAACTTTTTTCGCAACTTGTTTAATAATCATTTGCGCAAGTTCATAATGATAAAAAGCATCAAATTCATCGACAAATAAGAAAGATATTTTATCAAAATTAATACTCCAATAAAAATATAAACTCAATGCTCGCGTTCCACTTGAAGCAATATTCCAAAATGGTAAAAATTGATTATTGCCAAAATCTACCATTAGGATATTGTGACCTGTAAGATCTTTTTTTATGACTAAATTAAAATCAATGTCAGCATTTTTTAGAAATTTTTCAAACTTAGTTGTCAATCCATTATCGACAATTTTTTGAACGATTGATTCGCCACCTTTTGAAAACCCAATATATGAGTTATTTTCAACTGATCGAAACCATAGCATGTTATCAACATATTGCATGAATTGCATAATAACATTATCTTTTGGTGCTCCAGAATTACTTGCTATATAGCGGACTATAGAAATATTGGAATCACGTAAATCAAAATCAAGTTTGTTTGCTTTAATAAGGCCTAAATTTCCTTTATCAATTTTTCTGCTTTGAAAATTATAGGTAAATATTTTTTCATCATTAACAAAAAATTCTTCTTTATATAGATTGCTTTTATTATCTTTTAAGTACGTATATTTAACAATATTATCTTTAAGCTGAAAAATGTATTTAAACGTTGTATATTTTTCTACACTGAGTGCATTATGCAAAAGTGTTTTTTGATGAGGGATTCTTTCTTTGTCCGTCAGATACAAAGTCAAATCAAAAATTGCCAATCCTAGATTGGTTTTTCCAGTTGCATTCTTACCATAAATTACTGCCGTATTGATCATACCATCCTTAATTGCATGCTTATTAAATTGATACTCTTTTGTTTTGGTAAAATCTAACAGTATTTCATCTTTGAATCCTTTATAGTTTTTTACAGAAAATTGCATTAACATTTTTATCACCCATTTAAATTATATATGAAATGAAATATTTTGTCAACAGTGACGTAATTTTTTTACGCCACGAATTTGCATTTCATCAATAACCATCTCCTTAAATTACTAAAGCAAGAAAACAATATAATGTTTTCTTGCTTTAGAATGCCTTATTATCGTTGAATAATACGTATTTTGATTTAATCAAACGGTAATTCAATATCCATATCTAATAATTCTTTCACTGCTCTAAAATCTTGTTTGACACCTTCGGTAAATGGGATTCCTTTATCTTTACGCTCAAGATATGCCAAATATTCTTTTTCACCAGCAGTATAAATGCGATCTGCACCAGGTGCCCGTTCACTGTTTCTTAGGGTTCTTAAAATATCACCCGTTGTTTTTTTGAAGCTGTCTAATCCGACAAACGCTTCAGGATCAATTGCGATGAAATAGTGCCCTAAATGATACGGTACTTTCTCACCTTGTTCATTATATCCGGATAAGGCTTTTAAAAAGTTACCTGCACTTAGCGCAGCACTTAACACTTCAACAATGGTCGCAAAGCCATAACCTTTATACCCAGCGAGTTCTTCACCAATACCCCCAAGCGGTGCCAATGCTGCATTGCCACTAAGTAAGTCTTTTAAAATTTGATGAGAGTTTGTTAAAGGATTACCATCTTTGCCAATGACCATTCCTTTTGGTGTGTCTTTATTAATTTTATCAAAGTATTCGATTTTGCCACGTTGGGTGATACTTGTTGCACAATCTAGTACAAATGGAAATGCTTCATCGGTTGGAAGGCCAACCGTAAATGGATTCGTACCCAGCATATTTTCAACACCAAATGTTGGGGCAATACTTGGTCTTGCGTTGGTTCCTGTGAATCCAATTAATCCTGATTCAGTCGCTAACGTTGCGTAATAACCAGCGATGCCATAATGGGTTGAGTTTCTTACAACGACCATTCCCATACCTAGTTTTTTCGCTTTTTTTATGGCCATGTTCATCGCTTGATGACTTGCGACCATGCCC
>JAIPGE010000025.1 GCA_021736285.1 Candidatus Izemoplasma sp. | reverse complement strand
AAATTCAATGTTGAGACAGAAAGCAGTGCACTGCCACAAGCCGTCTATGAGAATGATGGTGATTTATTGTTAACAGCGGAAGCTAAATTGGTTGAAATTGTTAATCCACTTTCTACCGAAGACGATTATATATTGGCTGAAGAATTTCTTAATTTAATGTTACTCGATTCGATTAGAACCAATGTGAATGATGCATATGATCCGTTAAGCGATTGTGAAACAGATATTTGTGAAAACATCGCAACAAACAATGTAGGATACGTTGGATATGCTTTTGTAACCTTAAATGAGGAAAATCAGATAGTTTTGACAGTAAGTTTTGGGCGTAATCAATATCCGGATATTGAATCATCATTATATCTCACATTTAATTTGGAGATTGATCTTAATGAAATGGAAATGATTTTGACACTCGATACAATGTATCTTCATCAAACAGAAATCACAAAAGACCGACTAGATCAAATTTTTAATTACTTAGATAAAGATAACATAGAATCGATGATCACAAAAGGAACATTAAACTTAGACGATTATACATATACCGTTTCACTCGTTTCTGAATAAAAACATAAAAGAAAAGCACCTCTACACAATTTACTTGTATAGAGGTGTTTTTAGGTATCCAAATGAACAATTCTTGCATTAAGCGCCATCGCATCTTTGATATCATGTGTAACGAGAATTGTCGTAATCTTTAAATCATCCAGCAATTGTTTGATATCGCTTTGGATAGTGGCTTTAAGTTCAGTATCTAAGGCGCTAAAAGGTTCATCTAGTAAGAGCACTTTCGGTTGAGTAACAAGTGTCCGTGCAATCGCAACCCGTTGTTTTTGTCCACCACTAATTTCATGAGGATATCGTTGAAGTAATTCAAGAATATCAACCTTTTTAGCAACGTCAAGGACGGCTTTTTTTCGAACTTGACGAGTTAGATTAAACAAGCCATACTCGATATTTTTCTGTATCGTTAAATGTGGAAAAAGCGCATTGTTCTGAAAAACATAACCGACAGACCGTTTGTTTACAGGGGCGGTATTGATTAATTTATCATCTAGATAAATATTTCCGAGTTGAATCTTTTCAAGTCCAGCAATCAATCTTAAAATAGTAGATTTACCTGATCCACTTTTTCCTTGAATAGCTATTATTTCACCAGGACTGACGGTTAGATTAAAATCTGTTAAGACAGGTGTACTGGTATCGTATGAAAAGTAAATATCGTTTAATTTAATCATTTCTTATTACCTTCTTCCAAATAAATGATTAATAATGCACATAAAATTATAATAATTAAAGACGGGAAAGCAGCAACATTTATCATTTCGTTACCTGCGTATCGATACACTTCTGTTGAGAGCGTTTTAAAGTTAAACGGCCTTAGACTATACACAATAGTCAGTTCCTTTAACATATCAATGAATAAAATAATCGCAACAGCGATAATTGATCGTTTAAGAATCGGTATGTTGACACGGATTAATGTCGAGAGTTTATTTTCACCAAGGATTTCAGAGGTTTCTAGCAAGGCATGATCCATTCGATTATAAGCTGAAATCAAGTTTGAATAAGCAATGGAAAAGAATTTGATGAAAAATCCAATGATTAAGATTAGAATAGACGATGTAAAGAGCATGCTATTTAATCCAATTGGACTAAATAATCGATATAAAAAAATGTCTATTTTGATAAAGACAAGGTATAACCCAAGTGCTAAAACCATTGATGGAATGGCATAACCAATAACTGAGATTGTTGATAGTAAATGTCTTTTTACGCCTTTTAGATAAATTGTAATAGTGGTTAATAACAACGCAATTGTTATGATCAAAACAATTGAAATTGATGTAATCTTTAACGTATTAAAAGTAATTAAGAGAATATCTAGTCTTGGAATATAATGGTAATTCATGATAACAGAAAGTAACATTTGAACAATCGGTAATACCGCACCAAGGATAATAATTGAAAATATAAATCCATATATTATGATTTTTTCGTAGATATTTGGTATTTCTTTTACGATTGGACGATGAATCACTTCAGCACTCGCATAACGTTTTTTTGTACGAGATAACCGTTCGATAAATATTAAGAAAAACATCATAACGAGGATATACAAGGCAAACTTAGAAGCCGTAACAAGATCGCCTTGACTAAACCAGGCTAAATTTACATAGCGGGATAACGTTAATACGCCATAGTATTCAACAACTGCAAAATCAGATAACGTTTCAAATAGTGCAAACAACATTGAGCCAATAATCACAGGCCGTGATAACGGTAATATTATTTTAAAAAACAACGACCACTTAGAGCGACCCAGTGTATGAGATGCTTCAATATAATCTGTTAAATTTTTTTTCAAATACGATTTTGAAGCCAAATAAACATAAGGATATAAAAACAATGTGTAAATAAAAACTGAACCATTCATAAAAAAGGGTGTTTTGAAGACAGTTTCTAAAAAAGGAAGATAATAATAGATATTGGTGTACGTATATGCCGCAACATATACAGGAATAGCTAAGGGTAGAATAATTAGAATGTTTAATACTTTCTGCCATCTAACTTGATAGAATGTCATAATATACGCAAACAAGAAACCGATTGTTGAAGTGAATAAGCCAACTTTGATGACCAATTCAAACGTACTTATGACACCATCAAATAAGGCTTGACTTTCAAGCAATATCAAATAGTAACGCGATGGGTCACCGAATGCTTTTATCACAATCTGAACAAGGGGTAATAAAACGAAAAGAGGGACTAAAAGTCCCATGATAATAAAAACTAATCGATCATTCGTTTTTCGTAACAAGTTTGTTAACACAGGATTTGTCCCTCCTTTATATAATAAGTAAGAAAGAGGTTTGCTCTTTTTAGTTACTTAAATGAGATGGATTATCCCATGACGCATTGGTCATAATAATCACAGCTGTTTCATTGTGCTCACCGAGCACAGATAGATTAATGGTTTGTTCTTTCAGTTCGGTAACGTTTTGATCATCTAACCAGCTTTGTAGTAAAGTACTCATATTTGCTGATTCATTTACTGGAAACTCATAATTGGTAGCTGAGAATGACTCTTGAACATCTGTTCTTGATAAAAATTCAATTAGTTTAATGGCATTGTCTTTGTTTTGGGCATTTTTAATAACACCAGCACCACTGATATTCATATGAACACCTGTTTCATCTTCACCTTGATTAGGGAAGTAGATGCCAACAGTATCTGTAACACCATAATAACTCGAACTTTCATCTGATTCATTCACTAATTTACCGTAGTAATAAGAGTTTGCAATAGCAATTTTTGCGTCACCATTAGCGACTGCCACAGCTTGATCACGATCGTTTCCTTCAGGCACACGTGCCATATTTGAAACGAGTTCATTTACCCAGATTGTTGCAGCATCTTCACCTAAAACTTCGACTAATGAAGCAACAAGTGATTGATTATAGATGTTAGATGATGAACGGGCAATAATTTCACCAGGAAACATTGTGGTGACATTTTCATATGTTAATCCTGTTGGATCAATACTTTTGTCATATAAAAAGACACGAGCACGTTTTGTTAATCCAAACCACATATCATCAACGTCTTGATATTTGGATGGGACATTTTCTGCCAATATTTCACTTGACACGGTTTGTAAAATACCTTCGTTTTTAGCAAGTGCTAAATATCCGGCATCAGCTGAAAAGAATACATCAGCTTGAGGGACGTCACCTTCGGCTTTAACTTTTTCGATTAAAGCAGGTGCTTTGTCGTTAATAATGTTAACGGTAATACCAGTTTCTTCAGTAAATTGTGCATACAGTGCATCATCACTGTCATAATGTCTTGTTGTATAAACATTAACTTCTTGCTTACTTTCTTGACAAGCAGCAAGTCCAAAGATTGATAATGCTAATACAACAAACATAAGTAATTTTTTCATATAGAAAATCTTCCTTTCTTTTTTTGATACATGCCATTTTCACATATATTTGAGGTATCCTCAAACAAAACAATAATTTTTATAAATAAGCAATAATCTTATAATTATAGTTAAAAAAAGTATCTAATAAAAAGATACTTTCTTTAAGTGCCACAATAGGTTTTATAAGAATCATCATTTGGGTTTTTCTGAAGAAATTGCGCATCAATTACTTGGTCATAATCATATGGATTTTTAAGTAAACCTAGCAATTCATTAAATGCTGTTTGATTATTGTCAAAAGCAAAGTCTTGTAATGCTTTTTCAACGAGATGATTTCGGGGAATAATTCTCGGATTATTTGCCATCATGAGTGATTTTGAATCATTTTTTTGTGTTTTTTTAATGCTTTGCCATTGATCATACCATGCTTGAAATCCATCCATGTTGAGTAAATCACCAACATCATCTACCGTGAGCATTACAAATGAATTTGTATAATCGCGTTTGTGAAGTCGCATAATATTCAATAGTTGTTTCACTAACGCTGGATTAGGTGTTGTTAACCCTAATTTTTTTCGCATAAAATCATTATAATAATAGGTGTATATTTCTTCAAAAGACGCAACTAATTTATTTGCTTTTTGGATGGCGATTGCTTCATTATTATCAAATAATGGGTAGAGTGTTTCTGCAAGTCGAGCGAGGTTCCAAGAAGTAATAAGTGGTTGATTATCATACTTGTAACGCTTTTGATGATCAATTAAACTATATACTGTTTCAGGGTCATAAGTATCCATAAAAGCACAAGGACCAAAATCAATTGCTTCACCTGAAATTAAAACATTATCAGTATTTAATACACCATGGATAAAACCAAGACTTTGCCAATGGGCAACCAGTTTTGCTTGTGCTTTCATAATGTGATGAAAGAATTTATAGTAATTATTTTGAACAGATGGATAGTGACGATTAATTGCGTAATCAGCTAGATCTTTAACAAGCGGTGTATCACCTTTTACATGGGCAAACTGAAAGGTACCAATCCGAATATGGGACGATGCGATACGGGATGCAATAGCCCCTTCATGACGAATTTCTCTTTGGACAGAATCATTTGTCTTAATGACAGATAAGGTTCTTGTGGTTGGAACGCCTAACCCATTAAGCGCATCACTAATCATATATTCGCGTAACATTGAGTACAATGTTGCTTTACCATCACCGCGACGTGAATATGGAGTTTTTCCTGTGCCTTTTAATTGAATGTCATAATATTTATCATTATGAAGAATTTCACCAATATTTAAGGCACGTCCATCGCCTAAAAAAGTAAAATGACCAAATTGATGGCCAGCATAGGCTTCTGCAAAATATATTTTATTTTCAAGGGTGCCTGTTAAATAAGCTTTACCGTAAGTATCATATAATGAATTAAGATCTAAGTCTTTTGCAAGGTCATGATTAAATAAAACCCAGTCACTAGTTTTAGCCTTATAAGGTTTTATAATTGAATATAATTTGGGATCAAGTGTTAAATAACTATGATTATTGTGTATCATCGACTCACCTTTTTCTATACTTCATTCTACAAAAAATATGAACAAAATAAAAACGTCGTGTTTAATAATACAAGATTTAGATGAAAACATTTCATATTGTCGACTTTTTTGGTATAATCAACTGTAAACTTTTTAATGAAGGTAGATAAAAATGAAAACAAAAATATTTCATATTGATTCTGATCCAATAGACGATGTGATTCAAACATCCGCAACCATTATCCAACAAGGTGGATTGGTTGTTTTTCCGACGGAAACGGTTTATGGCATTGGTGCTAATGCATTAGATAAAGATGCGGCAAGCCATATTTATCAAGTCAAGGGCCGACCATCAGACAACCCATTAATTGTCCATATTGCTGAAAAAGAAGCTGTGTCGTTGTATGCAAAAGAACTCAGTTGCGATGCAAAAAAACTGATGAATGCGTTTTGGCCTGGTCCACTCACACTTGTGTTTAAAAAGAAACCAATTATCCCTAATCAAATTACTGGGGGCTTAGATACTGTGGCAATCCGGATGCCGAGTCATCATATTGCGAGACAGTTAATTCAACAAGCAAAGATACCTATTTGTGCGCCTAGCGCAAATATTAGTGGCACCCCATCTTCAACAGTTTTTAAACATGTCTACGATGATCTAAATGGCAAAGTGGATGTCATCATCGATGGTGGACAATCAACTGTTGGTTTAGAGTCGACTGTTCTTGATGTAACACAAAGTAAGCCAGTTATATTAAGACCAGGGGCAATTACTAAATCAATGATCGAAACCATTTTAAATAAAGCTATTCTTGATGAGAGTACAGTTATTACAGATCAGACAATTCCTAAAGCACCCGGTATGAAATATCGCCATTATGCGCCAAAAGGTAATGTGACATTATTAGAAGGCACGCATAAGAATATCATTAAATATCTTGATACACAAGATAATACAATTGGTGTTATCGCCAGCAATGAGTTATGTCAAAAACTTCCTCATAGCCACACATTTCCATTGGGTCCATTAGATGATAAATCACTTATTGCAAAAAACATTTTCTTGGCATTAAGAACAATGGATGAAAAGAATATTGCATCGATCTACATTGAAGCATTCGATGATCAAGATCTGGGAAAAGCAATTATGAATAGATTATTAAAGGCCGCAAATTATCAAGTCAAACAATTATAAAAACACACCGCTCAATCAGTATCTATGAGCGGTGTGTGGTTTAAAAATTATTCAATGCCTGGTGTTTTAATATTTAAGAAATTTAGATGAGAGCCTTGATTGGCTTTAACAGACATTGGCGTTTTCGGTGGACATAAAACAACGTCATTGGGGTTGATTATTTTTGTGTCATTACCAATTGTGATTTCACCTTTGCCATCTAAGATGAAAAACGTGACATCAACATTTACTTGATGTGGTGGAATGACATCACCATCTTCTAAGATTAAGTTCTTGATGGTTGTATAATCATGACTAACGACTGTTTTTGCATGAACACCTCGTTTGTTAATAGTGGCTTCTAAGTTATCTAAATTAAAATGAATCATGTTAACCATCCTTTCAAAATGATTTATATATATATCTATTATACACTAAAATAATAGTTAGATGTGTGATTTAAATCACGGATATGATTTTCACATTTAACAAAATTTGAAATAATCGGAAAAGAGAAGAAGGTTAGGTTCTAAAACCTGCAACCTGCAAAAAATATAAGACAGATAGAAGAACTATTTTAAGTATATCAGTCGTAAATATATGGTTAGAAAGGACGATTAATGAAAAGTGATATTGTAATGACTATGGGCATTATTGTAATAACTGTTCTAATTGTAATTGGATTAATGTTACCACCTGTGTTGAAATTTGCTGGGGCTTATCCATTAATTATGAGTTTTATAAAGTTTTTCTTTTTAGCTTCAATTGGAGATATTATTGGGTATCGTTTACAAGTAGGTACCTGGCAAATGCCACCTAAAATAATCCATAAAGCAGTGGTGTGGGGCATTATTGGTGTTGTCATCTATTTAATGTTTCAAATTTACCCAAATGGCGTTAAGACTTTGCAAGCTAATAACATATTACCTTGGGAAAACAGCATATTTGCTTTTGCCCTATTTGTGTCAATCATCATTAATTATACATTTGCACCAACAATGATGAGTTTGCACCGGATTAGTGATACGTATTTAAATTCATTGAAAAGTAACCATCATCCTAAACTTAGAGATATCATTAATGGGATCAATTGGGGCAATTTTTATCAGATTACACTGTTTCGCACCATTCCATTCTTTTGGATTCCTGCGCACACAATCACATTTTTATTGCCAGAAGCGTACCGAATTATCTTTGCGGCAAGTTTAGGAATTATATTGGGAATATTGTTGCGCTTTACTGATCGTATTAAAAAAGACACCATTTCAGTTTAAAATGGTGTCTTTTTTTTAATCTATTAAGACATATCTTTATGAAATTGTTCGATTTTATCTAATGCGCGTTGTAATGTATTCATATCAGTCGCATAAGATAATCGTACATATGTGTCGTGATTACCAAGAAAAAATGCACCAGGAACCAATGCGACCTTGTATCTTTCCAATAGTTTTATGCAGTAGTCTTCTGAAGTCATATGTGTATCACTGATGTTATAAAAGACATAAAAAGCACCGTTTGGTTTGATATATGGAATGTTGATTGCATCAAGTCGTTCCAATACATAATCACGTCTTTTTTGCAAAGTATCAAGCATTTCATTAAATTTGAATTGTGTTGCTTCTAAAGCCGCATATTGACTAATTGTAGATGTGGATGTTACGGTATATTGATGGACTTTAATAAATTGATTGATTAATGATTCATCTGCTAAAATGTATCCAATGCGAAAGCCGGTCATCGCATGGCTTTTTGAAAATCCACCCAACACGACCAGTCTCTCTTTTAAGGCTTTAATATTCGCAAAAGAAAAAGGCGTTGTGAATGTGATGTCGTGATAAATCTCATCACTGATCAATAAAATATCTTTATCAATAATAAAGTCACTAATCGCTTTGATTTCTTCAGGTGTTAACACATTGCCTGTTGGATTATTTGGTGATGTAATGACTAATGCTTTTGTGTGATTGCTATAAGCTGTTTCTAGACTTTGTCTTGTGATGATATGGTTGCTTTTCAAGGTATCTAATTCGATAACACGACCACCTTCTAAGTGGATTAAAGGCGCATAACCGACATAGCCAGGTGTTGGAATAATGACCTCATCAATCGTATCAACAACACTTTTAATAACGACTGCCAAACCTTCAGTTGTGCCAACCGTTAAAATCACATTTTTTGTGTCATAATCATATTGTGAAGCAATGTGTTTTCTTAAAGAGTCAATACCGTAATTCGTTGTATATTTTGTCTGATTGTTTTTAATCGCTTGTATAGCGGCTTCTTTTATCCGTAAAGGAGTATTAAAGTCTAATTCACCTAACGTCAGTTTGATACAGTCATCAATCGCATTGGCCCGTTCATTGACTTGTCTAATACCAGAAATTTCAATTTCTTTGATGGTTTTTTTAATATAGTTAGACATCGAGGGCCCCCATCTCTTTTAGTAATGTTTGATAGGCTTTTAGACCAGTTTCTAAAACTTTCTCATCAAAGTTAAATTTGGGATGATGTAAAGAATAAGTATAATTAAGCGCTTCATTTTTTGTTCCCACATAGAAGAAAACACCAGGAACACGGTCCTGATAAAAACTAAAGTCTTCAGCAATCATCAACGGTTTATCAAATTCATGAACGGTAAAAGAACGCATAGCTTTTTTCCATTTATTATACAATGATGGATCATTAATGACAGGAAGATAGCCTTCTGACATATCTATATCAATTGTGCAGTTATAAGTTGTTTCATATTGCTTACTTATGGTACGAATTGACTCTTTAATTGTATTAAAACCCGCAACATCAAACGCGCGAATAGTACCTTCCATAAACGCATAATCAGATACGGCATTACGGACAGTTCCACCACCCATTTTTCCAAAAGTAATAATTGAATATTCTAAAGGAGATAAAAAGCGTGTTTGTATTGTTTGAAAATCGATTAATAACTTACTTAAAATAAGATTGGCATCAACACCAAGATGCGGCATTGCTCCATGACTAGACTTACCATGAACTTTGATGGTTACTTCACTTGCCATGGCCATGAATTCATTTTTTTTAGAGCCGAGAATGCCTTCTTCTAATTCAGGAAAAAGGTGAACACCAAAAATTGCCTTCACATGATACGTTTCTAATAGTCCTTTATCACATAAAAGTTTTGCCCCACCAATACTTTCTTCTGCAGGTTGAAAAATCAATAAGATGTTCTTTTCTAACATCGCTTGTTTATCCTTTAAATAGTCAGCAAGTCCAAGCAACATACTCATATGTCCATCATGTCCACAAGCATGCATCTTTCCCTCGTGCTGGCTGTGAAATGATACCCCTGTTTCTTCAGCAACAGGCAAGGCATCAATGTCACTACGAAAGGCAATGGTTTCATCACTATTGGCATCAATATAAACCAAAACATCTGTGTCTAATAATGAGAAAGGATCATAGCCAAACCCACGCAATACGTCTTTTAAATACGCACTGGTTTTATATTCCTCTAAACAGAGTTCAGGGATTTGATGTAACGCTCTTCGATATTCTTTTAATGTTTTCATCATATACACCACCAATTATTTCTAGGTTACATTATTAATGAAAAATTTTCAATGTATTTGTTTACAAAGATACTTTGATGTGATATAGTGACATGTAATAAAGTATAGAGGCGCATTTGACATTAGTAATACCCGTTCACTGATCAAACGAACAGGTATGAAAGGGAAAAATGCCGAAGGTTAAAATGATGTGATCAGTCATTTAACTTGGGACGAGAGAAAATATCTCTTGGACTCCATTATGTATATAATGAGGCGCTATTACTATTGAATACGACATTCAATCAGTAGGCATGCCTACTGATTTTTTAATACTCTGAGGTGAATATTATGCTATTTGGAACACAAGAAATTAAAGATGATGCACTCTTTATTGGAGGCATCAAAACACGTGATCTTGTCACGCAATATGGGTCACCACTTTATGTATATGATGAAACACATATCATATCACAAATTAATTTGTTTAAAGATAATTTTAAGAGTAAAGTCTTTACCGCAAACATAGCGTATGCGTCAAAAGCACTATTAAATAAAACAATTGTTAAGATAATGAACGATCATAATCTATATATGGATAGCGTTAGTGGTGGTGAACTGTATGTGATTTATCAAAGTGGCTTCGATATGTCAAAAGTGCTTTTCCATGGCAACAACAAAAGCATTGAAGAATTACAAATGGCAATTGATTATGGTGTTGGATTAATTATTATTGACAACAAAGATGAACTTAATGTATTGATTGATTTAGCAACCAAAAAGAAAACAAAGATAAAAACCTTACTTCGAGTTAATCCTGGTATAGAAGCCCATACACATGAATATATTGTGACCGCAAAGTTAACATCAAAATTTGGCGAAAGTATTTTTGATGATACCCAAATCGATACGATCATGACAAACTATCAAGCGTCACTTTATGTTACCTTAGAAGGATTTCACTGTCACATTGGATCACAAGTTTTTGGCGAAACACCATTTATCAAAACCATTGACGTGATGAGTCAATTTGTAAAGAAAATAGAAAAAAGATACCACATTACCATCAACACACTCAATATCGGTGGCGGGTTTGGTGTTTATTATACAGAAGTGGACACACCGGAACCACTATCAGAATTACTAAAAAAGTTAATCAGTCATGCAGAAACAACATTTAAAAAGTTACAACTAGATATCAAAACATTATTTATTGAACCAGGCAGAAGCCTTGTCGCAAATGCTGGGATAAGTCTTTATACCGTAGGCTTTGTCAAAGAAACATATGGTAACAAGAATTATGTGTTTGTTGATGGGGGAATGAGTGATAATATTCGTCCAGCATTATATCAAGCAAAGTATGCGTGTGACCTTGCTAACAAAATGACACATTTAAAGACAAAAACTTACACAGTTGCTGGAAAATTATGTGAAAGTGGCGATGTCCTTGTTCATAACGCTAAATTACCCAAACCTGAAACAGGAGACATACTAGCAATTTATACAACGGGCGCTTACGGATATTCAATGAGTAGCCATTATAATAAAATGCCACGTCCAGCCATTGTTTTTGTCAACAATGGTAAATCGAGATGTGTCGTAGAACGAGAAACATATGCTCATTTAATGTGGTTAGACCGGTGATACCATGGGAATAGTTATGAAATATGGTGGCACCAGTGTTGAATCAATTGCTC
>JAIPGE010000024.1 GCA_021736285.1 Candidatus Izemoplasma sp. | reverse complement strand
CAAACTTTTCAGAATAGCCATTGGCCACATCAATACAAATAAAATAAAGTTCCGGGTGTTGCTTCAAAATAGCTTTTACACGTTTGTAATCATTTTTTGAAATTCCTGTACTTAGTGCCACATAATCAGGATTAATATTAAACCCTTTAAAGTGTGTTTCATCATAACTTTTTACCAAACAGGTAAACACTTGTCTCTTTTGTAACTCTTCAGCCATCTCAAGTGTTCCAACACCATCCATATTTGCGGTCATAACAGGGATGCCAGTCCACTCCTTATGACTGTATTTAAACGTATACGTACGTTTTAAACTCACTTCTTTTCGACTAGATAAATTGGATCGTTTCGGACGAATTAAAACATCTTTAAAATCTAATTTAATGTCACTTTCCATGCGCATAAATAAGCCTCCTCAACAGATTAAAAAATTCACTACAGTCTATTATAGCATAACTTTTTTAAAGTTGAAAAAATAAATGAAACATGTCTCAAAGAATTAATCAATCAATTGATAGCCATGGTTTTGAAAGACATCAATAATTTGCTTCATTGGAATATGTTTCATCTTTGATCCTTTTTCTAAGGTCATAATTCGACCCGCTGTTTGTAACATTCCTGGTTTTGTTAAATCCTTGAACCCAAGTTCAACCATAATCTCTTTAATATCTGGATAAGCTTTAACAAGGTCAAAAATGGATGTGCTTTTTTTTATTATTTTCACGTTTCCACCTACATTCTATCTTATATACAGTATATCATGAAATGAATTGTACAAAAAGAAAAGGACTTGTTCGTATTTTGAATTTTAGTTAGTCATCCATATCGAATATACGTATTTATAAAGATAAGAAAAAAAGCCCTAAAGGGCTTAAATATCTAATTGTATTTGTTTGTTTATCGCATCCTTGACGGGTTGATAACTTTTGCGATGGATAGGAGTAATCCCATATTGCTTTATCGCGTCTAAGTGTTGTTTCGTCGGATAACCTTTATGTTTTTCAAATCCATACTTGGGATAAGTCTTTGCAATATTGATCATGTAGCGGTCACGACTCACTTTTGCAATAATACTTGCAGCCGCAATACTTTCGCTCTTTGAATCTCCTTTAATTATTGATTCATTGATGATGTTATCAATGGATAAAGGCATCGCATCACTTAAAATAACTTCTGGTGTTTTATCGAGGTTTAAGATAGCTGTTGTCATTGCCTTTTTACTTGCTTGATAAATATTAATTTGATCAATCTCTTCTGGTGAAATAAAGACAGTCGCAATTGCTTTGGCTTTGTTATAAATTTCATCAAATAAAACATCACGTTTTTTAGCGCTTAATTGTTTTGAATCATTCAAGCCTTCAATCGGATGATCAGGATCTAACATCACTGCGCTTGCCACAACAGGACCAGCTAGTGGTCCTCTTCCGACTTCGTCTGTACCGGCAATTAAATGATAGCCCTTTTGATAGTACGCTGTTTCATACTGTCTCAATTTCACTCACCTCATCCAAACAAATCGGTCCAAACGCCATGTGTCTTATGTCATGCAAAAATAAATAATACACCCGTTCATAATCAATTTCATTCCCGCGTTGAATACAACCACGACTCCGGCCAATTTGATCCAATACATCAACGATATCATCAGTCACAGTAATATTATAGTGTTCTTCTAGTTTTTTTAACTTATGTGTTATCAAATAATTAAGACCATAAATAACAACATTATCAATTGGTAAAATACTGTCTTTAATTGAACCAATTAAGGCAAGTTTCAACGCAGTTTTTTCATCGTCAAACTTCGGCCATAATATCCCTGGGGTATCCATAATTTCTAAGCCTTTTGTAACTGTAATAAACTGTGTTTGTCTAGTAACACCAGGTTTATCCCCTATTTTCAACTTCTTTTTTCCAGCGAGTTTATTAATAAATGTTGATTTTCCAACATTTGGAATTCCGACAATCATAACACGAATGATTGGTTCATCAATGCCTCTTTTATGGGCTTTTGCTTTCATGTCTTTTGTTACATCATCTAAGAGTTGATAGATTGTTGATATTGTCTTTTGATGTTGAGCATTGACAGAAATTGATGGGATGTTTTTAGAGGTAAAATACGTTTGCCACATATCAATATGTGCCTGATCTGCAAGGTCTGCTTTATTCATGACAATAACACGTTTGGTTTTATTGATAATGTCTTTGATAATCGGATTCATAGACGAAAAAGGTACTCTCGCATCAACTAGTTCGAGTACCACATCAATTTGTTTCATCTTTTCTTTTAATTGCCGTTTCGTTTTGGCCATATGACCAGGATACCATTGAATTTGTTTCATTTTGCTCACCTAGTTCAGCACATTAAAATCGCGAAATTGGAAAATAACTTTTCCAAAAATATTTTGTTTTTCAACCATACCAAACGTTCTAGAATCAACTGAATAGCCACTTCTTTCTGATGGTAAGGCTTGTCCATCTCGGTTATCTCCTAACACAAAATATTCATCTTCACCAACAACAAAGGTACAACTCGAACCATTTGTCTGGACACAAGTGGTCTCAACAACCGCATCATCTATATAGGGTTCAGCTAGTAAAATGCCATCGATATAAACCCGTCCTAATTTGATCTCAACGGTTTCACCGGGCAACCCAATAACACGTTTAATTAGATATGGATCAGTTAAACTCTCTTCATACAAGATAATCACATCATATCGTTCATAATCATTTGCTAGATGTGAAAAAATAACAGCTTCATCGTCCGCGTAACTCGGTGCCATTGAAGTCCCACTAATTGGTGAAAAACTAAAGACAAACATGTTCATCACTGTGACCACAAACACCAAATACGGAATAATGACAATATAATCTAATACACCATGAAACAATTTATATAAGCGGTGTGATAATGGACGTTCTAAATCAATTTCTTTCATCACATGATCAAATAATAAATAAGTCAATGCAAGTACCGCAGTGATACCAACCAATAAATCAAATACCATGGTAAATGTTGGATTGAAATCTTGGTGTGGATCAATAAATACCAAGATTCTGTGAATCACAATAATTGCCAAAACAAACGGAACCTTGCGTTTTAATTTACTACGTAAATATTTTATATCAGTTAATCGCTCTTTTGTTGCATCATCAAATTCTAGTTCTGGATTCATGCTTTCATCCCCTTAGTTAAATAATTCATCGAGTTCTTCTCTTGTCACCAGCACATCACGAGCCCGTGATCCTACATTATCTGAAACAATCCCCATATCAAAGAGTGTTTCAACAATGTTTTGGGCTCGGTTAAACCCAATTTTAAATTCTTTTGAAATCTTATTTATTGATGCGGCCGCTTCATCTACAACAAAATAAGCGACTGGTTTGATTAAATCATCAGCCTCAACTTCGGTGGTTACTTTTCTAATCAGACTATCTTCATCAAATAAGTAATCACTTTTGCGTTGTTTTCGGATAAAGTTTGTAACTGTTCGGATGTCTTCATCAGAAATAAAAGCACCTTGTACACGGTGATGTGGTTTTCCACTTTCAACAAATAACATATCGCCTCGACCGAGTAATTTATCCGCACCTGAACTATCTATAATCGTCATTGAATCAACATGTGAAGAGACCATAAATGCTATTCTAGTTGGAATGTTCGATTTAATTGTTCCTTTAACAACGTCGGTACTTGGTCGTTGTGTGGCAATAATTAAATGAATACCACACGCTCTAGCTTTTTGAGTTAAGCGCATGATTGCATCTTCAACATTAGATGATGAGACCATCATTAAATCAGCAAGTTCATCAACAACAATCACGATATATGGCATTTGTTCCAGCTCATCTGTTTCCGCATATTTATTGTAAGCAACAATGTCTCTTACATGATATTTGGCAAATGTATCAAAGCGATTGTCCATCTCATCTACAACCCACTTTAAGCCTGCCATTGCGACTTTTGGATCGGTAATAACTGGGGTAATTAGATGGGGCAAATCGTTATATACACTAAGTTCAACCATTTTGGGATCAATTAACAATAACTTGAGTTCATCTGGTGTATAACGAAACAATAAACTCATTAATATGGTATTTATGCAAACACTTTTCCCACTACCTGTTGCCCCTGCAACGAGACCATGTGGCATTTTTCTGATTGACGTAAAGACACCGATACCATCAATATCTATACCCAACGCAACGGTAAGTGGGTCACTTGCATTAATAAATGCATCTTTACGAAGCACATCATAAAAATGAACAATATCAGCTTTTTCGTTAGGGACTTCAATACCAACAGTGTTTTTACCTGGGATTGGAGCTTCTAACCGAATCTCTTTTGCTGCAAGTGCCATTTTTATATTATCGGCTATACCAGTAATTTTTTTGACATTAACACCTTTGTCTAAAGCAATTTCATAACGTGTTACGGTAGGTCCTTTGGTATATTTTTTGACTGTGGCACCAATGTTAAATTCTTCAAATGTTTGATTCAAAATATCAATTTGTTTATTTAACCATTCACCATTGTTGGTTACTTGTTTTTTTGGTACTTGTAACAAATCAATTGTTGGTAACTTATATTTTTTAGTTGAAGGTTTTGTTGTAACGCTTTCTTGATGTGGTTTTGGACTTGGTTCCCGTATTTCAACAGATTCATTTGAGACATCTTCTTTATTTTCTGGCTCTTCTTTATGATATTGTTCTGTTTTATCTTGTTGTTTTTGATCAAAGAAATCAGTGATATTGGTTCGTTTTTCTTTACTGTATTGTTGTGTACTTGATCGTGTATCTTGTTCTTCTTCTAACGGTGCTGTGTGATTTGCTCTTGATTTGGTTTCTTTCCGTTTGGTTTGATCATCCATTGCTTCTTTTAGATTACGACCTTTAACCAAATCAAATTCAGGATAAGCAGTCCCGTAGCGTTTCACCATTTCTTCTTTGGTCATCTTTGGTTTTGTTCGAAAACTATCAAACCGTAAATCGACATCCCCTTCTCGTGTAAACGGGTTAGGAATAACGACATCATCCTTAACTTTTCGACCAAAAATTGGGCTCACAAAATTTTCACTTTCATAAGGGGCTTTTACTTCTATGATTTCAGGTATTTCAAAAGGAACGGTGTCTTTAGACCGTTCTGTTACAACCAATTTCTTTTTACGTTTAAAAAACATCATCGATCCCCCCGGGTACTACCTATTTGTTTCAATAAATGTTTTAACTTCATCATATGTTTTACGTTGCTTATTTACCAAGCGACTTTTCTCGTCACCATCTTTAAAAATAATAAAACTGGGAATTCCATAAATTTCTAAATGTTTTGCTAAATCAATTAGTTTGTCACGATCAATATCTAAAAAAACAAAGTCACTAAAGGTTTCTTGTAACTTCGGTAAGTGTGGTTTAATTGCAAAACAATCAGGACACCACTTTGTGTGCCAATAAGTAATTACTCGAGGATTATTTTCAATTGCATCATAAAACGCTTTAAGCGTCGTAATCTTCTTCATCGTCGTCATCATCTCCTTGTAAGTAACGTTCAACCTGGTCATCAACAAGACCTAATTGATTCTCTTCATCAAATACTTTTTTAGAATAAATTTTTACTGTTTCTTCTCCGACAACGCCAATAATGACTACACAAATTTTTCGTGTAATAACATCAATTGATGTGTTAATAACAAGTTTCCGAAACCAATAGACTGGATTCACAACGTTCACAGCCATTGAACCATACTTTAATACTTTTCCTACTTTATATTTTTTCGTCCATTTTACAGCACGGCTTTGTTCAACCATACGTTTCCGATCATACATCTTCATGATATTGGTTACCCGAATATTTTTGGTGTTTTTCAAAATCGGTTTATCTAATATATCATTGATTCGATCACTGATATAGTGGTTAAGTGTAATCAATTCATGTACACTTAGTTCAAGCATTGGATATTTAGAGTTCGGAAAGAAATACCGAGCAATTTCTTCAATTAATTCATAACTGATATCAAACGTAATTTTTGCAATACTCTCACGATTTAATTTTAAAGTGCGTTTCAATTTTTTTTGTCGGCCAATAATAAGCTGTTTCAAGTCATCATCATTGACTTCTACTTGAGGTCTCGTAATATCAGATACATCTATATTTTTCCCGCGAACAATCAAATAAACAAGTGTTGCAGAAAACAAGAAAATTCCGGTAATCATACCAAAAAAGAAATTGGTAAAACCACCTAAGGTAAAGTCAAACATTGATTTCCCTCCTTACTACATATCATTATAACATAATTATCATAACTATTGTGCAAAAAAGTCAAATGTGTCATAATATTAGGGGTGAGATACATGAAAAAATACTTATTTGCATTAGCTTTAGATGGAACCTTATTACATGATTGGGAATCGATTTCAAAACCAACAAAAGATTATTTTAGACAACTACAAGCTGATGGTCATAAAATCGTATTAGCGACTGGTAGACCGTTTCGTAGTAGTGAACCCTTTCACAGAGAACTTGGACTCGATACACCGCTTATCAACTATAATGGTGGGTTGGTTACTTCACACCATGATGACACATTTAAACCTTATTCTTTAACAATCCCAAAAGAATATATTTTAACAATCTTTAATGATAACATTGATTATATTGATAATTGTTTTGGTGAAGTAAAAGATGATATCTTTTTATATAAAGACACCAAAGAAATTGAACCGCTCCTCCATAACTTTAATGGTGCACGTTTATTTGTTGGTGATCTCAATATGATTTTAAATGATAACACCAATGGATTTATTATTGTTGCCAAACCAAATAAAGCAGATTTGATTGAAACGTATGTCAATGACAAGTTTGAAAATCGTGTCTTATGTCGTAATTGGGGGGAACATTATCATCATGTTTTAGAACTTTACACCCCTGAAACAAATAAAGGAAAAGGCTTAAAATATGTGGCAGAACATCTCAAAGTTGAGCAAGAAAACATCATTGCATTTGGGGATGCCCATAATGATATTGAAATGTTACAGTATGCCCATTTGGGTGTCGCTATGCAAAATGCACAAGAGCGTTTAAAGGTTTATGCCGACGATGTTACCACTCTTCCAAATACGGAAGATGGCTTAATTGATTATATAGATAAGTTTTTAAAAAATAACAGTGATTTCTAAACGAAATCACTGTTTTATTTTATTCTAGAACCGAAATCGGCCTTTGCCTTTTCCTTTGCCTTTTTTCTTTTGTTTTGGTTGCGGTATACTCCCTAGTGGGTTGTTCGGATTGATGTTTGATGGATCCATATTTTTCATCTGTTTCATCATTTTAACTTGTTGCTGCATAGTTTGAATAAGCCGGTTTACATCACTCACTTTACGACCACTTCCCTTTGCAACGCGGCGTCTGCGGGAACTACTACGTTCAATGAGTCTTGGATTTTTTCGTTCATCTTTGGTCATTGATGAAATCATTGCCTCAACAAAAACAAGTTGTTTTTCATCGATATCTTGATTCTTCATCGCTTTTCCAACGCCTGGAATCAGTTTTAATATTCCTCCTAATGAACCCATTCGTTTTATCATTTTTAATTGTTTTATATAGTCGTTGTAGTTAAACTTACCACTCATCATTTTTTCCATCATGCCCATCATATCATCTTCATCAATATTGTCAGTAACTTTATCAACGAGTGTTAGGACATCACCCATCCCTAAGATACGAGATGCCATTCGTTCGGGATGAAAGACTTCTAATTGATCGAGTTTTTCACCTAGTCCCATTAATTTGATTGGTACATTGGTGACTTGTCGTAAACTTAACGCTGCACCCCCGCGTGTATCTCCATCGAGTTTGGTTAGGATTGCACCTGTAATATCTAGTTGTTCATGAAACCCTTTTGTAGTTGTTACTGCGTCTTGTCCCGTCATCGCATCAATGGTTAATAAAATTTCATCAGGGTTCACAGCAGTTTCGATATCGATTAGTTCTTGCATCATTTTCTGATCAATTTGTAAACGACCAGCCGTATCAATAATAATCACATCGTGATTAAAATCTTTAGCAAACCCTAATGCTTCTTTTGCGGTTAATACAGGATTCACATCTGTTCCTTTTTCAAAAACAGGCATATTGAGTTCTTGGCCAATTGTTTTTAGTTGTTCAATTGCGGCTGGACGGTAAACGTCAAGTGCAACAAGCATTGGGTTTTTCCCGTGTTTGCCTTGTAAAAACTTAGCCAGTTTTCCAACTGTTGTTGTTTTTCCTGCACCTTGTAATCCAACTAACATAATAATTGTTAAGCCCTGCTCATTAATGGTTAGGGGCACAGCTTTTTCGCCCATGATTTTTTCCAATTCATCACGAACAATTTTGACTACTTGTTGGCCTGGGTTTAAGCCTTTTAATATTTTTTCACCACTGGCCTTTTCTTTAACGCCTTTTGTGAATGCTTTAACAACGCGAAAATGAACATCAGCTTCTAACAAACTCAAGCGTACTTCACGCATCATATCGTCAATATCTTTTTCGTTTAAGCGTCCTTTTCCAGTTACACGACGCATTGCCATTTGCAGGCGATCACTTAAATTTTCAAATGCCATAAAAAATCACTCAATTTCCTTTAGTTTTGTGACGAGTTTCTTGGTTTCATCTATTGTTTCACTCTTCTCAATTTGATGATAGAGTGCCATGCGTAATTGATGGGTATCATGTAATTTTAAGAGCGTTTCATATTCTAATAACTTTGCCTCAACACGCTTCAATTGGTCAAATACAGCATTGCGACTGACACTATGGTTTTCTGCAATTTCAGTAATTGAATAATCATTAAAATAATATGCTTCAAAATAAGCTTTTTGTTTATTGGTTAGCAATTTTCCATAAAAATCATAAAGCTGTTGTAAATGAAGTGACTTCTCTAGTGTTTTCATTTAGAACAGCCCACTAAATAAACCATACATATATTCTTCTAGATCAAAATGTTCTAGATCATCTAAGCCCTCACCAAGGCCAACATATTTAATCGGAATGCCGAGTTCTTCTTTTATTGCAAGTGCAATACCACCTTTAGCCGTTCCATCCAATTTTGTTAAAACGATACCACTCAAAGTTGTTACCTCATTAAATATTTTTGCTTGCGATAACCCATTTTGCCCTGTTGTTGCATCAATGACAAGCAATGTTTCATGGGGTGCGTCTTCGATTTCTCGTCCAATCACACGATGAATTTTCTCAAGTTCATTCATTAAATTCTTTTTATTTTGAAGTCGACCTGCGGTATCACATAATACCAGATCAATATCATTTTGTTTTGCATAATTTAAAGCATCATACATCACACTTGATGGATCGCTTTTTGCTGGTTTAGAAAAGAAATCTGCGCCAACACGTTGTGCCCATTTTTCAAGTTGCTCAATTGCTCCTGCGCGAAATGTATCGCCGGCAACCATTAAAACCTTTTTGCCTTTATTTAAATATTCATGGGCAACTTTGGCAATCGTCGTTGTCTTCCCAACACCATTAACTCCAACGAACAAAACAACATTTACTCTCTCATCAACAATATCTAAATTCGATGTAACAACTTCATCTTGAACGTATAGTTTAAACATTTCATCAATAATCAACTCTTTTAATGCTTCAGCTTCAGATATCCCTTTTAGTGATACGGTATCTTTTAAATGATCGACAAACTTAACAACCGTATCTACACCCATATCAGCCATAATAAAAATTTCTTCGATTTCATCAAACAATGTATCATCGATTGATTTTGATGTTTCAATAACTTCTTTTAAATGCGATAAAACCCCTTCTCTGGTCTTATCCATACCAACTTTATATTTACGTGCTTTTTCTTTTTGTGCTTTACTACTAAATAAATTTTTAAAAAAACCCATTCAATCACTTCCTTTAAAATCAATGCATATTATAACATACGATTGCGTAGCTTACCATTATAATAAAAAAAAATCCCTTAAAAAGGGAAAATCCGCCTCTCGACGGATTAAGGAAGGGGATGTGTGAATAATTAAATTATTCACCATGCTATGTAAGGGATAAGTTGCGACTATGTCGCACTAATAATATAACACAATGTTTAAAAGAAAGTCAATAACATTTCCGAACTTTTTTTTGAAAAACCAGTTCCATCGCCAAAGTGTGGGGAATAAATTTTTATGGCTCATGTAAGCGATGAACAAAGCACACAATGACATTGACCAATCAGCAAAACTAGCCAATCAAGAGTTGCTTTTTTACTTTGTGGAAGCGTTTTTACTGTTTGTATCCGCATTGTTTTTGGTCTTGACACATAATGATATCTTCATCGTCTTTCATCAACAATTTACCACATTCTGGACACGTTTCTCCGGTTGGTTCATATTGTAAAATATTGCGACACTTAGGAAAATTATCACATGCATAGAAGGTGTTGCCTTTATTGCGTCCACTTTTTGCCACACGTTTCACAATAGTACCTGTTTGACACTTGGTACACGTAATCCCTGTGGATTCGGGTTCTACTTTTTCTTGTTCTTTGTTTTGTTTGATATATTTGCATTCTGGGAAATTACTGCAGGCTTCAAAACTGCCATATTTTGATTGTCTGTAAACCATTTTATGACCACATTTAGGACAGGTTTCACCAGTGAATTTAGGCGCGATCTTTTCCATATTCTTATTGGCGTTTTCAACCATTGGAATAAACGAATGATAAAAGTTTGAAATGATTTTTGTTTGGTCTTCGTTCCCCATTGAAATTTCATCTAATACTTTTTCCATTCGGGCTGTATAATCAACACTTATAATTTGAGCGAAAAATTCATCCAGTTTTTCAATCGTTAACCGCCCTTGATCGGTTGGCATAAATGCTTTTTGCTTCATTGCTACATATTTCCGTTTTTTCAGTGTTGAGATTGTTTGTGAATACGTTGATGGTCGTCCAATACCTACCTCTTCCATCTCTTTAATAAGTTTTGCTTCTGTAAATCGAGATGGTGGTGAGGTGAAATGTTGTGTTGGTTCTATCGCTTTCGCTGTTAGTGTTTCACCTTCAGTCAAATCTGGTAAGTTTTGATCGGTGACTGTTTCATAATCATAGACTTTTAAATATCCATCAAAAACGAGTTTTTGAGCAGTTGCTTTGAATAAATAGCGTTTATTTTTTAAAGTTAATGCAGTTGCTTCTAACGTTGCTGCTTTCATGAGTGAAGCCACTGTTCGTAGGTAAATTAGACGATACAGTTTATATTCGTCTCGTTTAAGATATGGTTTGATATCTTCTGGTGTGTGGTTAATACTTGTAGGTCGAATTGCCTCATGAGCATCTTGTGTATTACTATTTGTTTTTGGTTTTTTATAAGAGCCCTTATATGGTTTTCCATAGGTATCTTCGATATATGCCATTGCCGGTGTAATAAAGGTTTCACTCATTCGTGTAGAATCCGTTCGCATATAGGTAATTAATCCGACTGTTTCATCATCAAGTTCAATTCCTTCATATAACCGTTGGGCAATCAGCATCGTTTTTGCTGAACTAAAGTTAAGTTTTGTCGATGCTTCTTGTTGCATTGCTGATGTAGTAAATGGTAATTTTGATTGTCTTTTCCGTTTTCTTGTATCAATTTTATCAATATGAAATATGTCATCTAGATCATTAACGACTTCCATTGTTTCTTGTTCATTTGTCAATTCTGCTTTTTTATCATCAATTTTATCTAATTCAGCTTCAAGCGCTTCAAAGATTGCTTTGATTTTCCAATATTCTTCCGGATTAAACGCTTCAATTTCTTTTTCACGTTCAACAATTATTTTTAATGCAGCACTTTGAACACGTCCTGCTGATTTTGACTTGATTTTATTTTGTAATAATTTTGATAGTTTAAACCCAATAATGCGGTCTAAAATCCGTCTTGTTTCTTGACTCGAGACCAAATCATAATCGATATCTCTTGGTTCATCAAAAGCTTCTTTTACACGATCACGTGTGATCTCATTAAAGATAACCCGTTTTGTCAATTTATCTTTTACATTTAGTGTTTCTTTTAGATGCCAACTGATTGCTTCCCCTTCGCGATCCGGGTCAGTTGCAAGATAAATCTCATCAGCCTGTTTGGCTGCTTTTTTGAGTTCCTTAACAATTTTTGTTTTATTTTTAATGACTGCGTATTGCGGTTTAAAATCATTTTCTAAATCTAATCCTAAGC
>JAIPGE010000023.1 GCA_021736285.1 Candidatus Izemoplasma sp. | reverse complement strand
GCGTTTAGCCATGTATCAAGGAAATGGAATATTAAATCAACGTGTCTTACGGTATTTAAAACGATTAAAACACCGAGTTAATAACGTAAACAAAGTTACAAGTCATACAATTCAAAATTATGATGTAGTGATTTTTACAGAGGATCTACAGATTAATAACATTATAAAAGTTTTAGAACAAATTGTGTTAGAAGAGGCTATTTTAGTTATCTTTATACATAATGAGAAATTAATTCATCACTTTTATAATATTCAAAACCATCCTTATTTTATGGAAATTAACGAAAAACACTTAAAAACAGAATGGGAATTAAAGATACCAATAGCACTCAAATATATCAAAGAATTAACACGATTAAATGCACAACTAAAACAAACGAAAGTACAATTATCGACGATGAAAAGCGAACAAAAGGCAAAGCGTATATTGATGAATAAAGGTTTTAGTGAAGCGGAATCCCATCACTATATCCAACAAAAAGCAATGGCTTTAAGAAAATCAAAGAATGTAATTGTAAACCTTATCATTGAAAATAAGATTGACTTCAGTAAGTGACTTGTTATAATAGGGTTATGGACAAAGGTGTCCTAAAAACAAATAACAAAAAATACAATGGTGTCGCACTCATAGGAGTGTTTTTGACACCATTTTTTATTTGAAAAAAGGGAGAGAATAACAATGACGAAAGAACAAATTTTAAAAGACGCACAAGAAATGGAAGTAAAATACATTCGATTGTGTTTTACAGACATTAATGGTATTTTGAAAAATGTAGAAATACCAATTACCAAACTAGAAGAAGCACTAGACAATGAAGTTATGTTTGATGGTTCATCAATTGATGGATTTGCCCGTATTCAAGAAGCTGATATGTATCTTTATCCAGACTTTGATACATGGACAATTTCAACATGGGAAACAACAACCTATGGCACAGTAGCGTTGATGTTTTGCGACATTTATTTACCTGATGGAACACCATTTTCAGGCGATCCAAGACAAATATTAAAACGAAATTTAAATCATATGGAAGATTTAGGGTTTGGTCGGTTTAATATTGGTGTAGAACCAGAGTTTTTCTTATTTAAATTAGATGAGAACGGTGATCCAACATTACGTTTTAATGATACAGGAGGATATTTTGATTTAGCACCAGTTGATGGTGCCGAAGATTGTCGAAGAGATATTGTATTGGAACTCGAGAAAATCGGGTTTAATATGGAAGCCTCACATCATGAAGTTGCACCAGGACAACATGAAATTAATTTTGAGTTTGAAAATGCACTTGAAGCGTCAGATTCACTACAGTTATTTAAATTAATCGTAAAAAATGTCGCAAAGCGTCATGGACTACATGCAACGTTTATGCCAAAACCAATCAGTAGTATCAACGGTTCGGGGATGCATACAAATTGTTCTCTAAGTGATTTAGATGGAAACAATGCGTTTTATGATAAAGATAATAAACTAAAATTGAGTGAAACAGCACTTCACTGGATTGCAGGAGTTCTTAAACATGCACGTGGATTTACCGCACTTACTAACCCAACCGTCAACTCTTATAAACGGCTTGTGCCAGGATACGAAGCACCGTGTTATATTTCGTGGAGTGATGCAAATCGAAGTGCAATGATACGGATACCCGCCAAACGAGGAAAAGCGACTAGAACAGAAATTAGAAGTGTTGATTCAGCTGCGAATCCCTATTTAGCATTTAGTGTTATTTTAGCTAGTGGACTAGATGGGATTAAGAACAAGTTAGTTAATCCGGAAGCTGTTTATATCAATTTATACGATCTGACACGGATTGAACGTGAAGAACAAGGTATTGAAAACCTACCAGAAAACTTGAAAGATGCATTAAAAGAGTTAAAGCGGGATGCTGTTGTTCAAAATGCATTAGGGAAGCACGTAACAGAACGTTTTATATTTGAAAAACAAATTGAGTGGGATGATTTTAGATTAACCGTCACCAATTGGGAAATTGAGAAATACCTAAAAACATTATAGATTTAGAAACAAACTATTATAACTAACAGATATTAAAATCATAGACTTAATAAGTGGTAAATTGCTCTAAAACAACGTATATTATTGTTATAGTAGATACATATTAGAAGATTATATTACTTGAAATCCATCGATATTATATAAAAAAAACAGTAGAATAAGTTTTGAACTATTCTACTGTTTTTTTGTTTCATCGATTAATTTTTTTAATTCTTTTTGATTAAAATGATAGGTGGTATTACAAAATTGACAAGTTGTCTCAATTGGGTTATTTTCGTCATATAAAGTTTTTAGTTCTTCTATCCCAAGAGAGATTAGACCTTTTTCAAATCGTTTTTTTGAACAATTGCATTGATAAGCGATATCAAGTATTTCAAGAAGAGTATAATCCCCATCGGATAATTGATCAATTATTTCTTCTGGGGTAAAATTATCTTTTATTAAGTCACTAATTGGGGGCAAAGCATTAATTCTTTTCTCTATCTCTTTAATTTGTCCTTCTTGAATGCCGGGCATTGCTTGAAGAATAAATCCACCACTGGCCAAGATTGTGTTATCATCATCTACAAAAACACCGAGATTAACAGCGCTAGGAATTTGTTCGCTAGCTGTGAAATAATAGGCAAAGTCTTCAGCTAGTTCACCGGTTTGAATTGGCGCACTTGAAGTAAAAGGTTGTTTAATTTTCAAATCCTTTGTGACATGAATAAAGCCATTACCCACTGCTTTTCCTACATTCAATTTACCATTATTATACTGTAAGAAAACGTGGTTGTTATGTACGTATCCACGGACGTGACCTTTCGCATTTGCAATTGCGACCATACCACCAATGGGACCATCACCTTGTACACGAATGGTAAGTTCTTGTTCGCCCTTATACATCGCACCCATTGTAACAGAAGCTGTTAGTAATCGGCCAAAGGCTGCTGCGCTTGTTGGCCACAGGTCATGTATTTTTTGTGCGGAATTTACTAAATTTGTTGAAGTTGTCGCATAAACGCGAACGGTATCATTAAATGCATATGCTTTTACGATATAATCTTTCATTTTATCACCGAGGTTATTATATCATGTTTTTATCAAAATGGAAGTCATTAACGTTGCATTTAGGTGACATATTATGTAAAATATAATTACTGTTTTAAGAGGTGATGAAATGTTTGATATACGAGATATAACAATTAAGAATAAAATAGTTGTAGCACCTATGGCTGGTGTTACAAACCATGCTTACCGTTCTATTATGAAAGAATTTGGTGCCGGATTAATTTATACTGAAATGGTTAGTGATAAAGCGCTTATTTTTGGTAATGAAAAGACATATGAGATGCTATATGTCGGCAATGATGAAAAACCTATTGCTATTCAATTGTTTGGATCTGAAGTTAAAACAATGATCCAAGCAGCAAAGATTATTGAAGCACATTCAAATTGCGACATAATTGATATTAATATGGGATGTCCTGTCAAAAAAGTCATAAAAACAGGTGCTGGATCAAAATTAATGACGACACCAGAACGTGCAGAGGAAATTGTTAGAGAGGTAGTAAATGCAGTATCATTACCTGTGACAGTTAAAATGCGTAGTGGGTGGGATCAGACCCATATTAACGCTGTGGAAATGGCAACACGTGTTGAAAGAGCTGGTGCATCCCTAGTAGCTATTCACGGACGTCCACGATCACAACTTTATCGCGGTAAAGCTGATTGGGAGATTATAAAGAAGGTTAAAGAAGCTGTTGGTATTCCTGTTGTTGGAAATGGCGATATTAAAGCACCAGAAGATGCAAAAAGAATGATTGAACAAACCGGGTGTGATGCCGTAATGATAGGCAGAGCAACACAAGGTAATCCTTGGTTAATTAAACAAACAGTTACGTATTTAGAGAGTGGTGTGTACCCAAGTAAGATTGATCAAGAGACCAAACTATCAATGATGGTTGAACATATGAACCGGTTGATTGAATTAAAAGGCGAACACCTTGCATTATTAGAAATGAGAACACATGGACCATGGTATATAAAAGGCATGAAAAAAGCTAGTTACTTAAAACGGGAAATGGCTAAAATAAAAGATAAAGAAAGTTTTATGAAAATGCTTGATGCATATAAAAACGGATCAATTATTTGATCCGTTTTTTCGTTACATAAGCGTCATAGTTTGTACGTTGTAATTGGGATAATTCAACTTCTATATAGGTTCCATCTTCTTCATAGGATTGTGATAATATATGCGCTTCTTGATTCAGTTTTGAAACGACATCTCCATCTTTAAACGGAATTAACAATGATGTTTTCTGATAATTTTTAAAGAGTTGCTCTTCTATGAAATGTTGAGCGAGAGTGATATCCTGTTCATCTTTTAAAGAGACAATAATATGAGGAAAATGGTGAGGATTAATTGGTGTTTTAATTAAGTCCTTTTTATTATAAATGTAAATTGAAGGAATATCGATAACACCAATATCTTCTAAAGTTTGATGTGTTATTTGAATTTGACGATCATGATGGGGGTTACTTCCATCGACAATATGAATTAAAAAGTCGGCTTCAGTAATTTCTTCTAATGTTGATTTGAATGCTTCAACAAGGCCATGAGGGAGATGAGACACAAAACCTACTGTATCAGTAATAATATAATTTTTGTTAGAATTAGGTGAAATTTTACGGGTTGCGGTTTCTAATGTTGCAAATAACATATCTTGTGCTTTAACGTGTTTTTCTGTTTTTGCATAATTTTCCACTAATACATTCATAAGTGTACTTTTACCAGCATTTGTATATCCAACAATTGCGGCCTTTAATAATGCTGAGTTTGTACGTTGTCGTCGCTGAATTTGGCGTGACTTC
Organism: Candidatus Izemoplasma sp.; assembly: GCA_021736285.1. Lineage (GTDB taxonomy): Bacteria > Bacillota_I > Bacilli_A > Izemoplasmatales > Izemoplasmataceae > JAIPGF01. The sequence goes on along the minus strand of JAIPGE010000023.1, from coordinate 7,852 downwards.
ACAATTTTCTTTAATTCATTTTCTAGATTTGTTCGCTCTTTTTCAATTTTTCGGCGATCTAGTTCTAATTTTTTCTCTCCAGGTCCTCTTGAACCTATACCACCTTGTTGGCGGTTTAATGATTCACATAAGCCCTTTAATCTTGGTTTCATATAATCAAGTTGCGCGATTTCTACTTGAAGCATGGCTTCTTTTGTTTTGGCTCTTGTTGCAAATATATCAAGAATTAGAAGTGTTCGATCAATAACACGACAGTTTAGTATTTCTTCTAAATTACGAATTTGTGAACCAGATAGTTCATCGTTAAAGATTACAATGTCAACATCGAGATTAGATACAAAATCAGCGATTTCCTGGACTTTTCCAATACCAATATATGTCGCTGGATTAACATTTTTTAGACTTTGAGTAACTGTGTAAACCATGTCTAAATTTCGTGCTTCTGCTAAGTTTTTTAATTCTTCCATGTAATAATCAATAAAACCATCTTGTTTTAAGTCGGGCCCAACGAGTATCGCATTTTGCATAATATCAACCTCCTCATAAATCATAACATTAAAAAAAAGAATGCGCAATAGAGCGCATTCTAAATATTATAATCCACATTTTAATTGAGCGTTACAGTTGGTGCATGTGTGACATCCGCCGAGATCTTCGACAGTACCTTCTAAACAAATTGGACAAATATCACCAACATCAACACCAATATTACGATCTTGTCTATCAGAACGTAACCCTTGTGTTTTAGTTTCTTTAGGCTCATTTTTCTTTTCATCAACATCTACTCCAAATTCAGCAATGTCAACTTGTTTTGGCTGTGTTGATTTTTCATCATCATCTTTTGAAAGAGATAAGACTTGTGTGTCTCGAGATCCATCAACATATACGGTACCACCTTTTGCGCCACCTTTATAAAGTCGCATATACACATCTTCTACTTCTTCTACAGAGTAGCCTTTTGGTGCATTTACCGTTTTTGAAATAGATGAATCTACCCAATTTTGAATGGTACATTGCATATCAACATGTGATTCTGGTGCCAACTCCATAGCACTAACAAATGTTTTTGGTAATTGATCTTTGGTTAATTCAGGATGTCTTTCTAAATACTCATTAACAATCGGTGCATTGACTTCAATATATCTACCTAATCGTCCACTTCTAAAATAAGTGAAAGCAAAGTATGGTTCAAGTCCTGTAGATACACCAACCATTGTACCTGTTGATCCTGTTGGAGCAATCGTTAATAGATGCGAGTTTCTTATTCCGTGCTCTAAAATACCATCTTTTATATCTTGGGGTAATTTTTTGATATAACCACTTCGAATAAATTGTTCCCGTGTTCCCGAATCATCTAAGAATGGGAATGGTCCTTTTTTCTTTGCGATATCAATAGAAGCTTGATAAGCAGTGGTTGCTATAAATTTAAATAATCCATCTACTAAGCGATTCCCCTCTTCTGAGCCATAACGTTTTTCAGTCCATATCAAGAGATCGTGAAGTCCCATAATACCAAGGCCTATACGACGTTCTCCAAGTGCTTGCTTTTTGTTTTCTTCTAAGAAATAATGGGTTTTATCAATTACGTTATCTTGTAATGATATAGCTGTCTTAACGGTCTTTTTAAGTTGATCCCATTTGACTTCTTTGGTTGATTTGTCAACCATGTTTGCTAAATTGATTGCAGCTAGATTACAAACAGAATATGGTGCAAGGGGTTGTTCTCCACATGGATTTGTTGAAACAACTTTTTGGTTGTAGCCTTTTGCATTTGTCATTTCGTTGGCATTATCGATAAAGAAAATACCAGGTTCAGCTGAATAAGTGGCACAAATATTAATTAGGTTCCAGAGTTCACGTGCTTTTAAAGTGTGGTATTCTTTGATTGGGTAACCTAATGTTTTCCATTCTCTGACATCACCAATTTCACCCCATTTTTTGTCATAGACATCTTTTAATTCATCGTCATAACTATCAATATCGGGGAACCGTAATGCGTAATCAGCGTCATTTTCAATGGCTTCCATAAATTCTTTTGTGATTGCAACACTAATGTTGGCACCACTTAAGAAATCAGGGTCATTTACTTCGTAATGGCCACCTTTGTTAATACGTTCAAATGCTGTATCAACAATTTTCTTTGAAAATACGTCAGGATTTATTTTGGATTGTTCTAAGATGTATTCGTTAATTTCAATTTCAGAATCAGTTAGGGGAACAAACTTTAATTTGTTCTTAGCAGCATTGATAATAAGTGGGTCATCTAATGTTTCAATTAAAAATTGTAATATTTTTGGATTTTGCATCTTTGAAATGATAAATTGAATAATATCAGGATGCCAATCTGCTAGCATAATCATTTGCGCACCACGACGTGATCCGCCTTGTTCAACAAGGTGGGTTAATTGACTTAAATCATTTAACCAACTAACTGCACCACTTGATTTACCGTTAACACCTTTTGCCAAAGCATTTTTTGGTCTCAAGGTACTTCCGTTTGTGCCAACGCCACCACCGCGACTCATAATTTCCATAACTTGTTTGCGGTGATCACTAATGCCACCTCTTGAATCATCAATAAATGGCATTACAAAACAGTTAAAGTATGTTACATTAGTTTCACTTCCGGCACCAAATAATACACGGCCTGCAGGAACAAGATTTAATGAAGAAACTTCTTCATAGTATTGTTGTATAACGTCTTCGCCTTCATCTTCTCCAAGATGATGCGCAAGCCGTTTCGCAATTTGTTCAAAGTATAATTCTAAAGGTTTGTCCAATTGTCGGATATTACGAACGATAATATCATTCTTATCAGCATCTTCTGCATTAACAACAAATTCTTTTTCTAACTTAATTTTTACATTATGTCCGTCGATACTCACGACAGTTCCAATACCACGTGCTGGAAATTTTGCGTCATCTTTAACGACCGTAACCACTAAGTTTCCTTCACGCAAGGTTTTTAAGGATAGATCTTTTTGTGTATAACGATCAATCATTACTAACCTAGAAACCCCAGTAAATGTCATTTTCATGTCATCAGTTATAGGAAAAAGATGGTTAAACCCATCTTTTATATCTCTATTTATCCCTTTAATTAAAGTCTTATCATAATGGATCATTTGTATCGGCCCCTTTTATTTGAAGTTGTATAAATTATTATATAATAAAGCAAGGTAAAAAGATAGAGTATAAATAAAAAGATTATTTTGTGAAATCGCTTTAATTAGCGACATCACAAGCAATAGTAGTGATTAATATTTTTTTTAATTTAAGATGTAAACTTTTCATGATGAAATGAAAATAATATCATAATTTACACATTTCTGTTTCATGATTTTTTGCGTTGTGCTATAATAAAGACAGGAGTGGTACCGATGAGTAATTTTGACATTATTGCAATCAACATTTATTTAATTGTTCTTATTATAAATATACTAAAAAACAAGACGATTATTCAAGTATATCGCTTTTTTAAATTTATAATTTTTGTAATGTTTGTTTTCGCCATAGCAATTGGTATTGAAGAGGTACCATTATTAGACTTATTAATTAAAGGGATTCCACTTCTCTTACTTGTGGGATTGGTTTTAGAACCAGAAATCTCATTGGTATTAAAAAAATTAGGAATCTTTGGAAGTCATTTGTTTTCTGAATCTATTGAGGACCATACCAAAAATGAAATTTTAAAAAGTATCGATTTTATGAGTACTAGAAACATTGGAGCCTTAATTACATTTGAAAAGAACGCCTCACTAGAAGAGTTTGTAAAGACAGCATACCCAGTGAATACAAAATTAAGTCATGAATTATTGTCAACCATCTTTGTACCTGAAACACCGTTACATGATGGGGGCGTAATTATTCGTGGAGACAAAATCATTTGTGCAGGGGCATATTATCCACCAACTGATCGACTGGATATCCCGAAACAATTAGGATCACGCCATAGAGCAGCGATTGGTGTGAGTGAGATATCGGATGCCTTAACTATTGTGGTAAGTGAACAAACAGGAAACATTAGTGTCGCTTTTGATGGCTATCTTGATCTCGATATTGATAAAGAGACATTGGTTGAATATTTAGAAAAATATCTACAAGTGAATAAATAATGGAATGATGAAAATCATTCCTTCTTTTTTTAACATAAGAAATCTATTTTTAGAGAGCTAAAACTATGTTATAATAATATTAGTAATAAAACAGGGTGATTGTTGTGGAAAAATATGATGTTGTTATTATTGGCGGTGGCTTAGGGAGTCTAACAACCGCAACATACTTAACAAAGCGACTTCGAAATATCGCTGTTTTTGAACAGAATTCTGAACATAAAATTGCGAGTTATGCGAATAGTTTCCGAGACAAACAACGACATAAGTTTGAATTTAAATATTTTCATCAAGATCTTGGTGGTGTCCACCAAGGAGATTTATTTTATGAGTATTTAAAACGCTGTGGTATTGAAAAAGAATTTGACTATATCGATAATCGGCAAACAATGGTTGTAACTGCCGATCGACGTATTATTAAACGTCCCAACACATTTAAAGAACTTAAAATATATTTAGTTCGTCATTTTCCAAAACAACGGGATGATACCTATCGATTATTTGAAGATATTGAACGCCATTACTATGATTTTAGAAAGCAAAAATTGGCGCGTTTGTCTAATCAAGAGTATACCATTTCTTCATTGATGATTGAATGGGGCGATTTAAGTCTATTTGATGTGTTGAGTAATTACTATTCAAATAACAAAATTATGGATGAATTTTTGCTTGTTCATAATAGTGTTGGGTTATCACTAAGTGAAATAAATGCCTATAACTATTTTGTAAAATGGTTTGATACCTTTATGGATGGCAATCATCTCATTGCAAGTTCATTTGAAGATATTGTGACAAAACTTACCAAAGAAATTTCCAAGAGTCGACAAAAGATTTTTAAGAATCGTAAAATTGAGACTGTCGTAGTTACAAATAATAATATTGATTATATTATTGATACAGAAGGCAATGAAATTAAAGCAAAACACTATGTTATTAATATGCGTATTGATGAATTTGTTGATATGTATCTAGAAAATGACGAAGCAATTAAAGAGGAGTTTTTCAAACTATATCCTGATATTGAATCAACACGGTACACTAATCGTGTTTATTTGGGCTTATCACAACCAGCATCAGTTTATGGGATGACAGATTTACAATACTTATTTAGTGATATTCCTAATGACAATGTACGGTTCTTAAGTATGACAAATTATAAGTTACTTGATCCATCATGTTGCACTGATGACAGAAGCGCTGTCATGATTGAGTATATTGATAGCGGTAAATCAAAAAAAGAACAGATGAATGATGTTGTTGAACAATTCTTAAAATATTATCCAAAAGCAAAAGACCATATTGTATTGAAACGAATAGATCAAAAAACACCCTATTTTGGGAGTCAAGCAACAAATGACTTTTGGAGCGGGAAAACGCTTAATGATTTGTTCTTTATCGATGACTACTCGGCGATTAATCCATTTCAAAACAGTTATTTTATTGGATACTGGACTAAGCCGGAATCTGGAATTACAGGCATTTTACAAACTGGTGTCGAATATGGTGATATTATTGATGAAAACATTTATCATGGTAAGGATGATAATTATTTTGTAACCCATGAAGAGTTAATGAATATCATTACCAATCAATTTATACCAGGGAGTTTGGGAAAAGAAGAAAAGAACATTCAATTCTTTATTGGTAAAGACTCGTTTTTTGTCCGTACAAAAGGGAAAAATCAGCGTCTTTATAAAGGTACCAGTGAGATTTCAGATATTATTATTGTTGCAACAAACGAGTGTCTATATGACTTAAGTGTGGGGAATACCACACTTGATCAAGCAATTGAAAATGGCACATTAGAGTATGTTGGTAATCGGGAGTTTTTAAATAATGTCATTGAGGCTTTTGATATGGGAATTGTCATATCAAAACCAGACCGATATAAATACATCCCTGGAAAATGGGGATTAAAAATTATGCTTGTTCAACTGTCAATTATCTTTTTATCAAATTTACTTGGGAATTATCATTTGTACATTTATTTAGCGCCTCTGACACTTTTAGCATTTGGGGCTACTGTATACTATAAATATAAGTTACTTGGCAAAATAACCGTATTTGAGTACCTTGTGATGGGGATTTATGGACTACTCTCAATAACAAGTATTTTTATACCTGAATTAAATTATTTAAAAGATAGTACCTATACGTTAATTTTCTTTACAGGATACTTTCTAGCAACATGGTTATTTAATGTACCAATTGCACTCGGGTACGTCCGTCATGATTACCGAATTGATTATACGCGAACAAAGCTGTTTATTAAGATGACAGGGGGATTAACCTTTATTTGGGGTGTGACATTCCTTGTTATTTTAATCGCGACACTTTTAATAAATCAAAGTTATGCAGCATTGTTTTATTATGTAGTACCGCTTTCTTTATATCTATCATTTTATTATCCATCAAATTACATACGAGGTTATTTTGATTAACACGGAGGGAAAACAATGATTGATTATATCGTACTAGGCATTATTGGTGTATGGTTTATATATGCCATAACCATTAAGTTAACGAAAAAACGCAAACATGATTACAACTTTTTCGTTGCTTTTTTAGCCTTGCTTGGTTATGGATATTTTTATTATTATGATACTTATCCAGCCTTTTATAAAGAGATTTACCACTATAGTACATTAGGCTTATTTGCGCTGTGGATTATCGTTGATAATATTATTTTGTTATTTCGTAAAAACGTATCTGAATTTGATTTCTATAATCTAGAAAAAGAACTTGAAGAGATCAAAGAAAACTCAGAGTTGTTGCGGTATCGCTTTATTTCAACCATTGAGTTGTTTAGTGATGGAATCGCGTTTAGAGATGATAAAGGCATATTTGGGACAGATTGTTATATCGACTATTTGGGATTATCGGAAAACCAGTTTACAGTTGAAACCTTTGAAAAAATGATGTTAAATGATGATTTAATCCAATATCGGATGGTTATTGATAAATTATCTAAAAGAAATCCAGTCTATACCATGAACTATCGCATTCAAAAAGATGATCGACAATTGTGGATAAAAGAAAAAGGAAAAGCTATCTTTATCGGAAAGAAAAAACACATTATTTCAATCATCAGACCGATGGATGTAAAACGGTTTCCATCCACCGAAGTTGATGTGTTAAATACCCTGCCACAATTCAAACAAATGTATAATGAAATGCAACGTTTGACACGCATAAAAAAACCATACCATCTAGTCGTTATTCAACTCACAAATATTCCTAAAATAAATAAAAAATATGGTCGTGATTTTGGGGACCTAATGATGGGTGAATACTTATCAAAATTACGGTTTAAATTTATTAAAGATAACTTAAGTTTATTTCGTATTTCAGGTATTCAATTTGGATTGTTAATTAAGGACCAAAAGAAATTTGAACTACTTGATCGCGCACTTGTTGGAACTGGAGAACTACTTACAATGCGCATGAAATTTGGCGGTGTATCACAAGTGGTTTATCCTAACTTGGGTATTTCAGAAAGCCCATATGATGGGAAAAACCCTGACGATGTTTTTAATGAAGCGTTATCTGCATTACAAAGAACAGAAAAAGAATCTTATCAAAAAAGTTTTGCTTATTATGAAAAATAGGGTAGCCAATAATTAACAAATAATAGTTCGAAAATTCATAATCTATAAACATCAAGTTTGTGAAAAAAAGGTTAAGATAAAACACGTTTTCTTCGACTTAAAAATAGTTGAAAATTATCAAATAAATTGTCT
>JAIPGE010000022.1 GCA_021736285.1 Candidatus Izemoplasma sp. | reverse complement strand
AATTCGAATCAGTACTTTTCTTGAACACAGCTTTTACAAAAAAAATTAATAAATTAATATTCAAAAATGATTGAAACATACAACACAAAAAAAACAATTTCAAATTTTCGCCTCAGTCAAGTATTCAAAAACATACTTCGGATTTCAAAAAAGCAATTTAATAATCTTTGATATTTTATCTAGTAAATCCTTAGGTAATTTATCAACTGTTTTTAAACTTCTAACTTTTGTGTCCATTGTTTTTAATTGTTCACACATCACTTGCCCATAAGTTTTTGTTCTAGAATCCAAATCCACATGTAGAGGATATTTGATAGCTTTGTCTGAAGTAATGGGTACTACTATAGCAAAACCATTAGTTTTTTCATGATATATGTTATTACTAACAACAACACCAGGTCTTTTCCCTTTTTGCTCTGACCCTAATGAAGGATTAAAATCAACTATAACTATGTCTCCTTGATTCACCATATTTCTCTACCTTTAACGTCATTGAAAACAACTTCACCTTCATATTTACCGTTAAACTCTTTGAAAAGTTCATCCAAAGACTTAGGATCAAAGACCTCTGCTTTGGATAATATTATATCATCACCCTCAACTTTTAGACTTAACTCTTCAAACTCTTTTAAATCTAACATTTTAATTATCGGAGCGGGTATAATAATACCTTTGCTATTGCCGATTTTCTTAATTTGAGTATTCATATACAATACCTCCTTGTACTTATAGTATATACAATTGTTATAACATTGTCAACTACAACAAATAAAAAAGATGCTTTAAAAGATAAGCATCTTTGAATAATTAACCTGGAGGTCCCGACCAGATTCGAACTGGTGATCACAGAGTTGCAGTCTATTGCCTTAGCCACTTGGCTACGGGACCATTTTTTTGTGTCCGTTACATATTATAGTGGTTTTGTCTTTTAAAAGCAAGTTATTTAACGAAAAGATTAGAAAAATTCGGTCATTCTAAAGACCGGATTTTTCTATACACCAAGCCATGCTTTAATGACAAAACTAAACAAGAATGAAAAACTTGCAACACCCAGTGAAATTGTAACCATTTCTAAAAACCGTTTTTTGAAATTAAGATCCTTCGCAACGGAAATATAATAGTTAAAAACAAAAATAATCACGATAACAATACCTACCATAATTCCAAGTGCAAGATAAGGATTCAGCCCTAATAAATACGGTGTCACCAGTAACATTACTGCGATTAAATATGCGCCACCTGTATATAAACTTGATTTAAAAGCCTCTTTACGTGGCGCCTCTTCCTTCGTCGATAAATATTCACTTGACGCCATTGAAAAGGCTGCCGCAACACCTGTAATCAACCCTGCTAGGGCGACTGTTTTCGGATTCGCTAACGCAAATGTTAACCCAGCGAGTGCGCCTGTTAATTCAACCAAAGCATCATTTAATCCAAGTACAATACTGCTCACATATTTTAACCGTTCTTCATTAAAGGCATTGATTAACTCTGCCTCATGACGTTCTTCATCCCGAATGATGTCGGAAATACCTGTCACATCGTGTTCTAACATATCATATATTTCTTGGGCATCTTCTTCAGCTTTTTCAAGTAATTTAGCAATAAATGTAACTCCAAAAATCCATGACAAGAATATCAATACCCGAACTTTAAGTTTGTTCGGTTTTACATCAATATTTGTCAATGCTTTAAAAAATTCATTGTGTCTAAATTCGTCTTTAGCAATTTCATCCAACATATGTGCTGTGTCTTCATTTTTTTCACGCTTTGCTAATTTTTGATATAAAAGCCCACTTGTGACTTCATCTTTCTGCATTTTCAAAACTAACTGTCTGGTTTCTTTTGTCATATTATCACCCTTAAATGAAAATCATTAAAATTAAACGAATAGTCAACGCAACCAAATACGCAACAATAAAAGAATAAAAAATACTAAAGAGTGTCCATTTTGTGCTTTTTGTTTCCGCACGAATTGTCGCAACAGCTGATATACATGGCACATATAAACTTGCAAATACAACATACGTCATTGCGCTAACCAACGTGAATGCCCCAGCAATACCTGCTTGTGAGCCATACAACACAATCAACGAAGACACAACAATCTCTTTAGCTAAAAAGCCACCAATCAAACTGCTTGTCGCTTGCCATGTACCAAATCCAAGTGGCATAAAGAGTGGTGACACCCATCCTGCTATAATACTTAAGAAACTGTCTTCTTGATTAATATTTATCCCCTCAGGACCAACATTACTAAAAATCCATAATACTACTGACCCAACTAAGATAAACGTACCTGCTTTTTTGATAAATCCTTTGGCTTTTTCAAATGCCTGATAAGAAATGGTTCTTAGTTGAGGTATGCGATAAGGTGGCAACTCTAAAATAAACTCCTGTCCACTCCCTTTGAAATATGATAAGCTAAATACTTTTGCGCTTACCAACATTACAAAAATACCAAGTAAATAGATTAACATCATCACAAAAGCCTGATAGCGATTAAAAAAGAGGCCAATAAAGATGACATAAATCGGTAACCGTGCACTACAAGAAATAAATGGAATGGTGAGTATCGTCAATAATCTTTCTTTTGGATTTCGAATCGTACGGGTTGCCATAATCGCTGGAACTGTACACCCAAATCCCGTAATCATCGGGACAATACTCTTCCCGTTAAACCCAAATTTACTTAAAAAGCGGTCCATTAAAATCGCAACACGGGCCATATAACCAACACCCTCTAAAATAGAGAGTAAAAAGAATAATATTAATATTTGTGGCAAAAAGATTAAGACGCCCCCGACACCGGCTAAGAGTCCGTCGACAATCAATCCATGAGCAAAGCCAGTGATTCCAATAAAGTTAAGACCACTGCTCGTATACTGAACAACTATCTCACTCCAAACCCATTCGAAGCCTGTGGTTAATAGCGTGCCCAAACCAATGCCACCAAAACTAATTTGATAAATCAGCAACATAATTGTAAAGAAAATAGGTAATCCGAAGACAGGATGTGTTAACGCTTTATCAATTCGTTGCTTATAGTATTTAGAATGTTCTTTTTGCTCAACCCGAATTAACGATTGATCTACAATTGACTCAATAAATTCAAGTCGTGTGTTAAATATTGCACCTTTTAAAGAAAGCGCAACCTTCTCTTTAATCACACGCGCTTCAACTTCTTTAACAACTTGTCGAATTTTATCTGCTTTTACCAAATCTAATTGATCAAAAATACCTTCATTACCTTCTAAAATTTGTAACGCAAGCCATTTCTTTTTGACTTGTAATGTATCATGTCTTAATAAATCATGGATACGTTGAATTCCCCACGTTACTGCTTGGGGATAATCAAGTTCAATTGCTTTAAAGGCACGCATATTTTTAATTTCTTCTGCGACCAATGTGTCATCGTTGTCATCGCGTTTTGTTGAACTAATGCTAACAGCGTTACAATTAAGCAATTTAGAAACTTTTTTTGTATCAATTACATATCCATCATTTCTAAGCGCATCTTTTAAATTAAAGACAAGCAACATCGGCACACCAAGTTCTAATAATTGGACCGACAGATGTAAATTGCGTTTCATATGGGTTGAGTCAATGATGTTGACTATTCCTTTATAATCTTCATGTAATAAGGAATAGGTTACAACCCCTTCATCTTCGGCACTGGGACTCACGTTATAGGTACCTGGTAAATCCACTAGATTCGCACCGGGATAATGTTTAATGTGATGAACACGTTTTTCAACTGTCACTCCACTATAATTACCCACATGAACATGTGATTTTGTCATAAAATTAAAAAAGGTACTTTTACCAACATTGGGATTTCCAGCGAGTAGATAAATCATCTTTCCACCTCAATTTGTTCAGCATCTTTCTTTCTAATACACAATTCGATATTATCAACTTCTAATAAAATCAAATTACCAAATGATAATCGATTCAACAACGTCACTTTGGCATGATGATACAGCCCAACATCCATCAATCTTTGAACATAATCTTTATCTAATGTTTCCAAGGAAACAACTTTAGCGGTGTCTTTGATTTGTAGTTCTGTTAATTTCATATCATCACTCCTACAACGAGCATTATAGCGAAAAAACAGTAATTTCTCAATGCTTTATAGAGTTTTTCTAAATAAAAAATAATATTTCAAATAAAAAAGCCTTCCGGCTTAATTACTTTTTCCAAGGGTGGCTAAGAAACATTCGCCATCTTTATGACATGATTTAGCATCTGAATTTTTACAAACACCTTCAACTTGTAACTGGATTTTATCAATTTGAAAATTATCAAAAACAGGATGGTTTTTAATCGTATCAAAAATATCACTATGATTGATTTCAATAATTTTATTGTCTACTTTACAGGTTACATGAATATGTGAATCGGCATCATGGCTCTCTTCATCAATTGTTAAATCATAATGTTTTTTACCATTAATAAACAACTGTGTTACAATTTTATGTTCAAGTAAAAAGTCAATATTATTATAAACCGTTCCGAGGTTTTTAAAACCCCGTTTTTTTAATGCGGCATAAATTTCTTGAATCGTTAAGTGTTTATCTTCTAACACATCAATAATCGCTCTACGTTGCTTTGTTATACGGATATTTTGTTTTCTTAGATCCTCAAATAATTGTTCTCTTTTATCCATAATTTATCACCTGATAATATTTTACCATTATTATAAATAAAAGAAAACCAAAATACTCATAAATTAGATGATTATCTCATCTAACGGATTTTGGTTTTTAATTTATTTTATAAATAATGCTTATTTCATTTTTTGCTTTAACTGTTGTTCCACATAAGTCGGGACAAATTGTGATAAATCTCCTTCATACTGTGCTATCTCTTTCACCGTTGAACTTGCTAGAAAAATATATTTGCTGTCTGTCATAAAATAAATGCTGTCGACAGTACGATCTAATACTCGATTTGCATGTGCCATTTCAAATTCATACTCAAAGTCGGTTACCGCACGCAACCCCCGAATAATATGACTGGCATCTAATGCTTTGGTTTGTCTGACAGTTAAATTATTGCTTGTGCATACGCGAATCCTATCTTTAAATTTTGATAGTGTTTCAGTAATCATATCAATCCGTTCTTCTGGACTGAATAAGGCTTTTTTCTTTGGATTCGTACTGACGAGTATTACCAACTCATCAAATACTTTTAAAGCACGTTCGGCGATATCCATATGGCCATATGTAATTGGATCAAAACTTCCTGGATAAACTGCGATACTCACATTAATCACTCCATTTTAAAAGAACTGTTTTTGTAATACCTTTTATTTTTGTTTGATAATTTATTATACCATATTCTTTAGGATTTAACACTTCTGTTTTATGCATTAAGACAACGATTTTACCAACCTGTGTAAGTAATTTATTTTGTTCAATAAATTGAATCAGCTGATTTAAATCAAAGGTACGGTATGGTGGGTCAAGCAAAATAATATCATATGGTTGCTCACACGTTTTTAAAAAAACATCATAGTCTTGAAGGTGAACACTAGTAACTGAGGTTAACTTCAACATTTCAAGATTATCTTTTATTACAGCTATTGCATCACGACTTTGATCTACAAAATCACATCTTTTTGCCCCACGACTTAATGCTTCAATACCCAGTGCACCACTCCCTGCGAAGAGGTCCAACACAACCGCATCAGCCAAATCAAATTGAATCGAATTAAAAATACCTTCCTTAATCCGGTCTTTTGTCTCACGGGTGCTATTTGAAGCAACACGTTTTAATTTACGTGACCGATACTTTCCACTAATTACACGCATCTTTTTTCACCAAATAAAAAGCCAAAGATTGGCTTTTTACTGATACGTAATTTCATCAACAGTTTTTTTGTCAAGCCGTTTAACCATCGCAGTGACCAATGATACCATCGCATCATAATCTTTTTTATGCATAATTGATGTATGCGAATGTAAGTAACGAACAGGTACACATAATGCAACTGTTGGTGCGCCTTCTGCATTCATATGCATTGCACCACCATCAGTACCACCACGTTCTAAATAGGTTAACTGATAAGGAATATCTAATTCTTCACATAAGTCGACAACAAAATCACGTAAGCCTTTGTGTCCAACCATACTGCTGTCTTTAAACATAATGCCGACACCCTTACCTAATTGTGTGTTTTTGCTACCTTTTGGAAAATCAAAGGCAATGGTCGTATCAAGTGCGATACCAATGTCTGGTTTGATTTTGTGAGCACTTGTTTTTGCACCACGTAATCCTACTTCTTCCTGAACAGTTCCTACCGCATAATATGCGTTTTTATGTTGTTCTTTTTGTAAATTCGTTAATACTTCAATCGCAGCAGCACACCCGACGCGATTGTCCCATGCTTTTCCTAATAAAAAGTTTTTATTTATCATTTCCGTAACTTCGATATATGGAGTAATCATATCACCTGGGTGAATGCCAAGTTTGTCTGCTTCATCTTTATCTTCAACACCAATGTCCAAAAACATATCTTTCATATCTACTGGTTTTTTACGATCTTCAGGACTTAAAATATGCGGTGGTTTCGCACCCACAACACCACGGATTTCCTTACCTGATTTGGTTGTAATGATAAATTGTTGGGCAAGCATCACTTGTGACCACCAACCACCTGCTGCGGTAAATTTAATATAGCCTTCATCAGTAATGGTGGTAACTAAAAAACCAACTTCATCCATATGGCCAGCTACCATAATTTTTGGTCCTTTTTCATCACCAACTTTTTCGCCAATTATACTACCTAAATTATCAAATGATACTGTTGCTAAACCGTCCATTTTTTCTTTCATGTAATTTTTGACATGCCGCTCGTTACCAGGAATACCTTTTAACATTGACATCTCTTTTAAAATTTTACTCATGTGTGCCTCCTATGTTTCGTTTTCTACAATTATTATAACATATGTCAGTGTTTAAAAAAATGCTTTCAAAGTAAAAAACTCACCAAAGTGAGTTTAATTTTGTTCATTAATGCGTGCTTCTTGATTTAAAATAAACATGTCCAATACACGAAGAAAATGCTTGGTGTCTTCTTCACTAATCCCATTCACTAGATTATGAATACACTCTTCTTCTAAAACATTTACCCGTCGACAAATGTCTTTGCTGCCTTGTGATAGAAAAATATTACGCACACGACCGTCTTTTTTATTTTTAACACGATAGATATAATTGTCTCGCTCAAGACGAGAAATAATACCTGATAAAGTTGCTTTGTCTGTATCCATTTTCATTAAAATCTCTTTTGCAGTCACACCTGGTTCTGAATCAATCACACGCAACACCATTAATTGAGCATATGTGATGTTCATACTCTCTAAGTGTTTTGCCATAATTCGTTTATATAGCATACTACTTTTATTCAACTTGTAACACATTTCTTTTACCATAAATCATTCTCCTTAAATAGTTAGTTTACCAAATTAATTATACACGACTGAGTCAATTTGTCAAAAGAAATGTTTCATTTTTCTCTATTTTAAAATATCTATAAAGGTCAGTCTGTGAACAGTGATACCTTAATCTATATTACCCAGTATGAGATATCGGTCAATTGATGTGACTGGTTTCTTTATGGCTCAAAAAAAGGTACTGCCTAAGCAATACCTTAACTGATAATACGATCTTGGGGTTGTTCTTCTTGATCAGGAACCCGTTTTTCAACTGTCGGTTGTTTAACTTCTTCAGCGTGAAATGTTTTATGTTCGCGGTATAATTTATAACCGTTATACCCATCATAGGACAGATATGCACTAGTGACAATACTAAACACAAGAATAATATTAATCAAAATAGCTGGCGTGAAATCACCTGTAAAGAACACATAACTCCCCACAATTAATGCCGCAATATGATACGTATAAAGAATTAAATCACTGTTTTCATCTTTGGTCGAAATCCCAAAGAAATGGACACTTCCTCTAAGCATCAAATAAACACCCAGTAAATACCCGAAGAAAGCTTGAAGACCTTCTTCTGTTAAAAGTGTTACTAAAATAAAAGCGAGCCCAATTGCAAAATCAACTGTAATCTCAATGATATTGAGTGTCTTAATCAAATCACTTTTTTGGGTTTGAACAAATGGCACCAATCGTACCACACTACTAATGATAATAGCGGCTCCAATAAATGGAATAACGATATCCTCACCATTACCAAACTTTAAATAAATTGCCAATCCAACGAGTAACGCAGCACCAACAAGTTTTACAACCCAAGTATATTGTCTAAACAACTTCATAGGTTACCTCCTTTTTGTCTCCTACCGATTGTTTTTCTATCTTTCTCATTATCTGATACATACCATAAAAACTTAATACAACAGCGATCTCACCAGGTATAATATAAAACGGGATACCTCCAAAATAACGAATTAGTGGGAATTTTTCAATTTTTGTGGCATCGAGAAAGACAAACATAAAATCTGTGCCATTGAAATAATTAAAAATCCCCATAAATACAATAAGTCCTTGAAATATATAAAAGGCAATAATGGTATCTTTATATTTTGGATAAAAATCATGAACCGCCGTAAAATAAATGGGCGTTAAAATCAATAAGCCGTGTGCAATATAAAATTGATAATACCGATAATAACTTGCATCATAACCAATAATTGGTGTTAACAGACTAATAATACCGCCTAGAAAACCTGTATAAAGAACAAACGAATACAACACTTTGTTTTTCGTATAAAGCAGTATGATTGCTAAAAACATACTAATACTACATAGTTGAAACGGTAAAATAATAGAATCAAATTGATACAAGTTAAATCGTAACAAATAGTGACTCGCATAAATAATTAAGAAGATACTACCAACTATGATTCTAATCCGAGAATCAACCTTGTGTAATGTTTTAATCTTATTTCTATAATGAATTAAGACAATTGCGAAAAGCAAAATCAAAGCAATTGGCAAAATATATTCAAAAATTGATAAGGTGATAAAATTACCTGTCCGATATGGACTTTCGTATGTAAAAAAATCTTTCATAAAATAACCCCCTACACTTATTTTATCACTAAAGTAGTTAAATCCATATAATAATAATAAAAAAATCCTAAATAAGTGGAAATCACCCGATGTCGTACCTCTGTTCGCCTATGGTGGTGGCCTCTTACTCACTAATTAGGGTTCCTACAGTTTCTAGGCATCCGTCACATAATGAGCCTTGGCCCCTTTTCTATAAAGTTGGGGTCGCATTTTGGGTGATTTCCATTCCTTTAGGATACTTCTATTATAAGGGATTTTTTATCGTTATGTCAAACAATAGTCGTAACTTTATGAAGAATGACGTGTGTTTTCAATTACTGCTAAAACAAGAAAAATATAAATCATATATGTGGTATAGAAATACATTGGTTGAAAAAAGCCATTAACAAAGGCAGTAACATAAATTAATATCAATACAAACCATTTAAATGATGCTGTTTTTAATAAAAGTGTTCGTGTCTTTTGAACAAATAGCCACAGAAATCCCAGTAAGCCAACAATCCCTAATGTGGATGCTTGTGCAATTGTGTTATGGTAATTCAATGCGCCGTTTTCACTTAGATGTACACGTGATGAATAAAGACCTCCTGACCCAATAATGGGGTGTTGTTCAAATTGTTCCAAAGCAATTTTTAATAGTGCAATCCGGTCTTGTATATAAGTTAAATCACGATCCGTGATCGCTTCGATATATTGTGACACCAATTCATATTGTTCTGCATAATATAGCCCTATTGACAACATTAACAAAAACAACAACCCATGAAACAATAATTTGAATCGGTGTTGTTCATAAATAATCATAATCGGTAGCAATAATACAACAAAGACACCAAGTGTTAACAAACTTGAACGAGACAGCGTTAATAATATTCCTAAACTATTTAATAATGCAAAAAACATATAATAAAATTTAATTTTTGAATGACTAATTAAATACGCAATCAACGGAATTGATATGATATTCGCATAAATAACCAGATTAATATTTTCCCAGCCTAAATTAATCGAACGTTGCCGAATAATTTCAATCGCTAACGTGTCTTGTATAATAATATAATATAGCATTTCAATAGTGACAAGTGCACCCAGATACATCAATATTTTGGCCACATATTCAATGTTTTTCTCGTTATCATCAACAGTATTAACAAAATAATAATAAAGCCCCAGGACACTCGCAATTTGCATAAATCCCGCAAATGTTGTGAAGACATCTGGTGAATTTATATGGGTAACAATCGATGCCACTGAAAGCAATAATAATGGTAATGTTAATTTCCCTAATTTAGTTAATGTTCTATTTTGAATCAAATCATAGACAATTAACAACACTAAAATAACGGTATATACCGTTGTTATTTCAACATTATCTCGTAGATCACTAAAACTCATCTGCACAAAAAACGGGACTGGAATCACATAAAAAATACTCTTTTTAAGAATAATATTAATGACTCCAATGAGTGCGATTGTGACTAAAAAATATTCTTGTAAACCATAGACATAACTAAAAAACGTTATTGACAATAACGCTAGTAGATAGAGATCGTATGAACAATTTTTTATCCAATTTCGCATCAAATCACCGTTAAAATTATATCATATTGTTGATATTAAAAAAAGCAGTATTTACTGCTTATTTTAATAATTCTAAAAGTTCTGCTTTACGCAATGAACTATATCCAGTTTCACCACGTTCTTTCGCAATCTCTTTTAATTCTGCGACAGTTAAGTCATCAGAAATTTCAACTGTTTCAGTAGTTGCCTCTGGTTCTTCTTTTGGTTCTTCTTTTGGTTCTTCTTTTGGTTCTTCTTTTGGTTCTTCTTTTGGTTGAACTTCAGGTTTTGTTTCAACTGGTTTAGCTGGGGTCTTTGGTGCAGCGGATGCAACATCACCATTTAAGCCTTGTTTGGCCAAAGCGACAATATCAGCAAATCCTTGTTCATCAGTTACAGCAATATCGGCTAACATCTTACGGTTAACTTCAACACCGGCTTTTTTAAGCCCATTGATTAAACGTGAATATGACATTCCGTTTAGTCGTGCTGCTGCATTAATCCGTGTGATCCATAATTTTCTAAAGTTGCTTTTACGTTTCTTACGATCGCGATATGCATACCGTAATGATTTCATCACTTGTTCATTAGCTGTACGATAAAGCAAGTGCTTAGAACCAAAGTAACCTTTCGCTAATTTTAATATTTTTTTACGTCTTTTTCTAGCGACGTTTCCACCTTTTACTCTTGGCATTGGTATTCCTCCTAATAGTTATTTCACATTGGAAATTTGTTTTTTGATTCGTTTTAAATCACTTTTGTCTATAAAAGTGGCACTACGATTCGCACGTCTAGCTGATTTACTTTTATTGGTTAATAAATGTCCTCGATGTGCATGTGATACTTTAATTTTTCCAGAAGCAGTACGCTTCATTCTTTTTTTCGTCCCAGAATGAGTTTTCATTTTTGGCATCGTCTTCACTCCTTATTGTTTGTCTTTTTTTGGCTTCAATGTCATAAACATATTTCGGCCATCACGTTTTGGTCTTGTCTCAATATCAGCAATGTCTTTTACACGTTCTGCAAAATTCATCATAACTTCGCGACCTTGATCAGTAAACGCCATTTCACGACCACGAAAACGAATTGACAACTTTAATTTATCATTGTCTTCTAAGAACTCTCGTCCTTTACGAATTTTCGTTTGCAAATCGTGTTCTTGAATTTTTGGACTTAAGCGCAATTCTTTAAGTTCCGTCGTATTTTGATTTTTACGCGCTTCACGTTTTTTACGTTTTTGTTCATACTTATACTTGTTATAATCCATGAATTTCCCTACTGGTGGTTTGGCATTTGGTGCGACTAAAAATAAATCTAGGCCTTTTTCAAAAGCCATATTAATTGCTTCGTTCTTTGCCATAACGCCAAGCTTTTCACCATCATCAGTAATTACCATTACTTCTCTTGCGCGAATACCTTGATTCAGTTTGTCTGCATCTTGGTTCTTTGCAGGCATTTGTTTTCCATATCGTTTTATGCTTACACCTCCTTATAGTGTGTGGAAAGCATAGAAAAAGTGTGCGTACATATTGCACCCACACTCATAATTTATATATTATTTTTGTAGCTTCAACCTATCGCTTAAGCAATCAGGTGAGAGTGGGCCTCTTCTTTCCACAGTTTAGCAAGTTCTATTATACCAAACAAAAGTTATTTGTCAATAGAATTGTCTTTTTTTGGACGAATATAGTTTTTCGCATAGTCTTCTTTGTTTATTTGTCGATTTCGCGCAATCGCTAACGCATTTGTTGGGACATTTTTTGTCACGGTACTTCCAGCCGCGATAAAGACTCTATCTCCAACTTCTAATGGCGCAATTAAATTGGTGTTACAGCCAATAAATACATCATCACCGATTTTGGTCTTGTGTTTTTTAACGCCGTCATAGTTGACAGTAATACTACCACAACCAAAATTGACACCACTACCGGTTTCAGTATCTCCAATATAAGCCAGATGAGAGGCTTTGGTATCTTCACCCGTTGTTGAATTTTTGATTTCAACAAAGTTTCCAATGCGGTTACTAGGACCGATTTTTGCGCCATTACGTATATGCGCATAAGGGCCTACTGTTGTATCACTTAATACTTCACTATCATAGATATAACTGTGTTTTACCGTTACATTATGATGTATTATCGAGTTATGTAGTTCGGTATTTGGACCTATTTTAGAACCACTTTTAACTTCACTATTTCCTGTGATTGTAGTGTTGGGATATATGGTAACATTACTGTCGAATTTCACATTGTGTCCGACTGTGATTGTTTCTGGGTTGATAAAGTTAACACCATTTAACATATGCTCTTTATT
>JAIPGE010000021.1 GCA_021736285.1 Candidatus Izemoplasma sp. | reverse complement strand
CGCCACAAGGTTTTTCAACATACTTACATAATGAGTACGGGACAGACTCAAAAGCTCGATCCATTTGCGCGCACTAGCGCGCATTACTCGAGAAGCCCCCCCTTTCAAATGATTTTCATTAAGTGGTGGGAGCAGGTTCACTTGGCACTTTTTTTGATAATAAATATTATCTTATACAAATATGATAAAAGGTTATTTTTCTCTATAAAAACGGTTGGTTTGTAAGCGTTTTTATGATAGACTATACTGTGGAGTTTATAGTATATGACAAAGGAGAAAAAGACATGGATAAAATAAAAATTGTTTTATGGGGATTTGGCGCAATGGGGAGAGGTATGGCAGAAATGTTACTGGAAAAAGATGGGGTTGAAATCACAGGTGTATGTGACTTATATCCTGACTTTGTAAAGACATCAATGTTTGATCATCTAGAGGTATCTAATAGTGAACATCCTGACGTCATTATAACAGATGATATTGACAGTTTATTA
Source organism: Candidatus Izemoplasma sp. (assembly GCA_021736285.1). Classification (GTDB taxonomy): domain Bacteria; phylum Bacillota_I; class Bacilli_A; order Izemoplasmatales; family Izemoplasmataceae; genus JAIPGF01. Next base: position 12,490 of record JAIPGE010000021.1, on the reverse strand, counting down.
GATAAGAACCGTTGTGATTTGGTGTTACTAGCAACAGATTCGTTTACAAAAAAAGCTTTTCTAAAGATGGAAAAAATATTAAATGCTGGGATTAATTGTATCTCTACAGCCGAAGAAATGGCTTACCCTAAAGCTCAAGAGCCAGAATTGGCAGACAAATTAGATCGTATTGCTAAAGCCAATGGGGTAACACTTTTAGGAACAGGGATTAATCCTGGTTTTATTATGGATTTACTTGTGGTAGCGTTAAGTGGTACAATGAAACGTGTAGACCATATTGAAGCTGAACGGGTGAATAGTTTAAGTCCTTTTGGACCAGCTGTAATGGAAGAACAAGGTGTTGGGATTACAGTCGATACATTTAACCAAGGTGTTAAAGATAATACATTAGCGGGACATGTTGGTTTTGCCGAAAGCGTCATGATGATTGCGGATGCTTTAGGTGTTAAATTAGATGGGTTTAAACAACAAATGAAACCCATTATAACCAACGTTGATCGTAAAAGTAAATATGGGGAAGCGTTAAAAGGAAATGTTGCAGGTGTTAATATGACAGGACAAGGGTTAGTGAATGGGAACATATTCATCGACATGAAGCACCCACAACAAATAGAACCTGAATGTGAAGGGACCAAAACTGGAGATTATATTAGAATTAAAGGGGTCCCAGAAATCAATATGGCCATTACACCTGAAATTGATGGTGGTATCGGAACGATTGCGATGTGTGTCAACATGATTCCACATGTTCTAAATGCAAGACCAGGATTAAAAACAATGATTGATTTACCAGTACCACGGGCCATTTTAGGCGACATGCGAGACTTACTTGAAGACTAAAAAAGTAAGGAGTGATTTCGTTGAACAAAAAAGAAAAGCGAAGTCAAAAAGGACGGTATTTATTATTTAGTATTTTATTTTACGCAGCGGCATTTTATTACATAAACATCAGTGTCTATCAAGGCAATGATTATATTGAAACGGCTCTCTTTGCCTTTGCGGCATTATTTGTTGTCTTTGTATTGCTGCTTTTTAATGTGCATAAAATTATTTTTAACTTCTTTTATTTGCCATTAAAGCGGCTCTTTAAAGAGGCGCAAAAAGAAGCAAAGAAGAAAAAAGGCAAACAGACAAAAAACACCTTTAAACGTTACCGCAGTATTTTCGCAATTATCCTCTATTTATTAATTAGTGGATTGTTGGTCTACTCTGTTGTTACCGATGGTGTTCAAACCAACGAAGCAGTTGTTGATATTGTTATCAGTGCATTGTTGACAGAACTGATTTTCTTAGTAATAATATCTAGTTGGCAGTATCTGTTTTACATTATTCCAGATATCTTAGACCAATCAATTGATGCTAAAAATGGGTTTATCTTAACCTTATCCGCGGGTGTTATGGTTGTCTTTATTGTGTTTCAAGTGTTTGAGATAGTTTATCTCGCAGAAATCATGATCTTTATTTTAATTATTGGGTTTATTGCCTTACTCGGTGTCAATTTAAATATGATTATCGGGGAGATTAATATCTTTCAAAACTTACGTGATAAACACAATAAAACAGTGACTAAAGTCGTCTTTTTAGTCTTCTTTAGCTTTCATATTTATGTTATTTTATATGCCAGTGTTGTGGCGTATAGTATTTATATCTGGGAACCAGCCAGCTATAACTTTACTTATCAAGCAGAAGAACAACTTGTTACAGAAACCCTCTATCATCAAGATGGAGAAGTTATTGATCAGGTATATGATAACTTAGGAGAACCGATTACGACAGTTTATGATTCTAGTGGGAATGAAATCACGGAATTTTATGATGAAGAAACATTAACTTATGTGATTGACATCTATGATGCAACTGACACAATGATTTATGATTTTTATGATCAAGATACGGTACTTATTAATGATGTCTTTGACGAAGATGGCAATGAACTTTACAATTACTTTTATAATGATGGCAGTTTGGCTGCCGTCATCACACAAGATGTAACATATACTTATGGGGACTTCCTATATTATACTATTGTCACGGTATCAACATTAGGTTATGGTGACATTACACCATCGTATGATTATAATATTGCTCAAATATGGGGTGGATTCTTAAGTATGTATGGTCTTACGTTCTTTGCACTCTCAATTGGGTTTGTAAGTAACATTGCGATGGAAGGATACACATTAACAAGAGAGAAGGATGACAAATGATTGAAAAAGGAACCTTTGTTAGAATCAGAAAAACATTATTAGATCCAAAAGATAGAAGTACCAATCTACCAAAAGATACCCAACAAGTTCCCTTTAAACTGTGGGTTAAAGGAACCTTATTAGACGATGCAGAAATGTTTGATTATGTCAACATTCAAACAGTGACAGGACGGATTGTAAATGGCAAACTTAAAGAATCCAATCCCAAATACAAACATGGCTATGGTGATTTTGTACCTGAGATATTAACCATCAGAAAGATTATAAAAGAAGATACAAAGGGGAATCAATCATGACAAAATATGAGACACTGATGGCCCGTAAAAATGAAATTATGAAAAAAAGTGTGGGTATTGATTATAATACTTATGAGTTAGATGGCATTGGGTTTGATTATGAAGCGATGATGAATGATTTTGATTATTCACTTAAAGATATTAAAGATGTTCAACAGAAAAACATGGTTGGCAATACCCCACTCATTGAATTAAAAAACATTACCAACTATGCGCGACAATTTGCAAAAAAAGGATATGGCGCACGGATTTTCGTAAAAGATGAAGCTGCTAATTTAAGTGGCTCCTTTAAAGCGCGCCGCGCAAGTATGGCTGTTGATCAAGCAAAGCAACTTGGATACAAAGGTGTTATTGCTGCTACAAGTGGCAATTACGGCGCAGCGGTTGCGGCATTGGCCGCAAAAGAGAACTTAGCGTGTATTATTGTTCAAGAATGTTTCGATTCAAAAAATATCAGCCAACCTGAAATCTTAGAAAAAGCACGTAAGTGTGAAGCTTTTGGCGCAGAAGTCCTTCAACTATCAGTTGGGCCAGAACTATTTTATACCTTCTTAGAACTATTAGAAGAAACAGGATATTTCAATGCTTCTTTATATTCTCCTTATGGAATTAAGGGAATTGAAACTCTAGGCGCAGAGATTGCTGAAGAATTAATGGAAAAAGAAGGCAAATATCCAGAAGCCGTTGTCATTACCAACGCTGGCGGTGGAAACTTAACAGGTACTTCTAGAGGCTTAAAAACAGTTGGTGCGACCGATACTAAAATTATTGGCGCAAGTGTTAATTTATATGGGCTTCATATGGCAAGCGACTATGACTTTAATAAAAAGTCATTCACGACCGGACATACCGGCTTCGGGATTCCGTTTGCGATGAATCCTGACCGTAGTGACGTACCACGTAGTGCGGCACGACCATTACGCTATATGGACCGTTATGTTATGGTGAATCAAGGCAGTGTCTTTTTCATGACTGAAGCCTTGGCCCAACTTGAAGGTATGGAACGTGGCCCTGCCGGAAACACATCACTTGCCGCAGCTTTTAAACTGGCACAAGAGATGAAAGAAGATGAGATTATCGTTGTCCAAGAAACAGAATATACAGGGGCAGGAAAACATATCATGCCGCAGTTATCATTTGCGAAAAAGAATAATATAAATCTTTTATTTGGCAATCCCCTTGATGAGGTCCCTGGTAAAACAATCGTTTTTCCCAATGATGGGTCTTTGATCAATTATCAAGAGATTACAATCACTGAAATTAAAAAAAGTTACTTAAAGAGATATCTTGATATAGCATTAACAACTACAGATAAAACATATTTACAAAAAGAACTTAAAATTGACGCAGAAACATTAACTAAATTGCTAAAGGAGCTGACAGATGAAAGAACGTAACGATGATTATAGTAAACGCCGGACACACTTAAAAAAGATGAGTGATGAGGAACTCAAAACCTACTTTTTTGATCTTGCCAATAAACTGGTAGATCCATTGGTTGATTTGGCTTATCGTAACACATCAAAATCAATTGAGCGGAGTGTTTTACTCCGGATGGGCTTTTCATCGATAGAAGCCAAAGCAATAGTTAATCTATTAGATGAACACAATCTCTTACGCAAAGGCGCAGGACATTGTGTTTATAAAATTGCAAAAACATTCAATGTATCCATCCGTGATGCTGGATTAAAAATAGAAGATGGTACTCATCTCAATTATTTAGTGGAGGTGTTTAACCATGCTTAAACCAAATGAAAAATTAGACATTCGTCATATTTTAGATGATCTAGAGCATTACACACCGAAGCGTAAAGGATGGGTATGGCGTGATGTTGGTCCGCAACAGATTGGACCGTTTGTTTACCAACAAGCATCACCGAGTTTAAAAAATTATATCCCATTAATGGGTGCACACAGTGTTGGGAACATTGATCCACAACCTGATAGTGTGATTACCACAGAAATTGCTAGTGGTCGTTTTGAAGATGATATTAGACGAATGCGAATGGCTGCTTATCATGGCGCAGATCATGTGATGGTAATTAGAACTGCGGGCCAATCACATTTTGATGGATTACTCGAAGGGAGTCCCCAAGGAATTGGTGGTATTCCTGTTACGCGTAAACAACTCCGTGCACAACGTAAAGCATTAGACTTAATTGAAGAAGAAGTTGGGCGACCAATAAATTATCACTCTTATGTCAGTGGTGTTGCCGGACCAGAAATTGCTGTTTTATTTACAGAAGAAGGCGTTAATGGAGCACATCAAGATCCACAATATAATGTCTTATATCGTAATATTAATATGGTACGTAGTTTTGTCGATGCGGCCGAAAGTAAAAAAGTGATGGCCTATGGTGAAATTGCGCAAATTGATGGCGCTCATAATGCCAACGCAACAGCCAGAGATGCCTGGAAAGTGATGCCTGAATTACTTGTACAACATGCGATTAATTCTGTTTTTAGTGAAAAATGTGGGATTAAGGCAGAAGATATTTGTTTATCTACAGTTCCACCAGCTGCCCCACCGACTCCAGATTTAAAACTGAACTTACCGTACGCCGTTGCGTTACGTGAGTTCTTTAGTAATTATAAAATGCGGGCTCAGATGAATACTAAATATATGGAATCATCAACCCGTGAAGCAACAGTTACCCATGTCTTAAACTTGCTGATATCACGCTTAACAAGTGCTGATATTCAAAGTACAATTACCCCGGATGAAGGACGTAATGTGCCATGGCATATTTATAATATTGAAGCACTTGATACGACCAAACAAGCCATGATGGGAATGGATGACTTATTAAGTATGGTCAATCTAAAAGACACTGGCTATTTACATGATAAGAAACGGGAAATACAAGAACGTGCTGTTTTAATGATGGAAGAAATCATTGAACTGGGTGGTTACTTCAAAGCTGTTGAAGCAGGGATGTTTGTCGATAGTGGTGAGTATCCAGAACGCAATGATGATGGGATAAAACGTGATATTAAAGGTGGTGTTGGGAAAGGCACTGTTGTCTTAAGAGATAAAGACTATATGGCCCCTGTCACAGCCCATTTTGGCTACAATAATGTTAAACAATACAACGCTTCATATGACAATGATCCATCGCAATTAATTGATGGGTGTACTTTTGAAAAACATGATATGATTCAATATATCGATGAACTTGATGAAACCGATAATGTATATCTAAGATTAGATGAAACTGAAAAATACCGTAAAGGCGATATCTTGAAACCAGAAGTTGAATGGCTTGGTGATGGGACAGTTGTTGTTGATTTGTTCTTTCCTATTTCAAAACGCATTGCCGAAGCCGCAGCCATTAAAACCGGTCAAGCAATGAACTTATCTGATGTTGAAGTAATCCATAGCGAACCGTTACATCCAAGTGAGGGAACACGAATTCAAATTAAAGGTAAATTCAATGTCGATATTAAAATTGACGAACTAACGTTACCCGAAGAGATGAAAGTACATTCAGAAGATGAAGTCTTTGCTTATATGAAAAAACATAATGTCAAAGTTATTGCTGGGACAGCCGGTAACGATGAACACAGTGTTGGCATTAGAGAAGTATTGGATATTAAACACGGTGGCATTGAAAAATATGGGATTACCTATACCTATTTAGGAACCAGTGTTCCTATTGAAAAGTTTGTTGACGCAGCAATTGAAACCAATTCGAATGTGATTATGATGTCAACAATTATCAGTCATGATGATATTCATTATAAGAATATGCATAAACTTCATAACTACGCTGTTGAAAAAGGTGTTAGAGAGCAATTGATACTTATCGCTGGTGGGACACAAGTTACGCCTGAAATTGCGCGTGACAACAAAATGGATCAAGGTTTTGGTCGAGGGACTAAAGGGATCCATATTGCAAGTTTCATATTAGATAAATTTAAAGAAATGATGGACCATGACAATTGATGTATTGGTCGCAGAAATCGGATCAACCACAACAATTGTTAATGCCTTTAATGTCCATAGCGATATTGCCTTTCTAGGAAGAGGAGTTGCAAGTACAACGGTTGATACCGATGTGAATGAAGGGTTGAATTTAGCAATTGATGATTTAAAACAGCAGCTCGGTGTTAATAACTTAACTTATGATGAGATGTTCGCATCAAGCAGTGCCGCAGGTGGTTTAAAAGTGAGTGTACATGGACTTGTTTATGAAATGACAGTCAGAGCATCTAAAGAAGCAGCGTTAAATGCGGGGGCAAACATTCATTATATTACCGCAGGTAAATTAAGACCAAGTGACTTAGATAACATCCAAAAGTTATCTCCCAATATGATAATTATTGCTGGTGGTACAGATTATGGCGAACGCGATACCGCAATTGAAAACACAAAACAACTCCTGACACTAAATTTAGATGTGCCAATGATTTATGCTGGCAATCTTGAAAACCAAGACATTATAAGAACATTGTTTCAAAACGCAGATAAAAGTCATCTATTAAAAGTTGTTGAAAATGTGTATCCTCGGGTTGATCAATTGAATATTCTCCCATTACGTAAAGTCATCTATCAAACCTTTGAAGAACATATTATCCATGCCAAAGGCATGGGTCATATCAAAGCATTAGTCAATGGCCAAATTATGCCAACTCCAGGAAGTGTTATGGAAAGTAGCATGTTATTAAGAGAGGCGATTGGAAATTTAATAACTATTGATGTCGGTGGCGCAACGACTGACATCCATTCAATTGCGAATCCAAGCGATGAGTTTCTGCTTTACGTTGAAGGAGAGCCGTTATCTAAACGCACTGTGGAAGGTGATTTAGGTGTTTTTATCAATCATAAAAATGTCTTAAAAACCATCGGAGAAGACACGTTAAAAGAATCCTTGAACTTAACAGATAGTGACTACAAGCATTTAATAGATCAATATACATACATTCCCCAAACCAAACAACAAAAACAATTGGTGTATACACTTACCAAACATTGTGTTGAACACGCATTAAATCGTCATGTGGGAGACAAAAAGAAAGTGTATACGTCCTCAGGGCAAAAGATTATTCCTGAAGGGAAAGATCTGACGCAAGTGACCAACATTATTCTAACAGGAGGCGCATTAGTTCATCTAGACAACACCGAACAAATTATTCTTAATTACATGAAAACACATCCGAGTAAACTCTTACCAAGCCATGTAAAAATATATAAAGATGAAAACTATATTATGGCGTCGCTAGGTGTGTTATCATTAAAGTATGAAGAAGCGGCGTTAACCTTGTTAAAAAAATCTTTAAAAGTGAAGTGATATGATGTATCCAAGAATTATCGTAGATTTAAAAAAGTTAAAACACAATGCACAGCGACTCATTGATATAGCACATAGCCATAACCATAGTATTATGGCAGTGACTAAAGTTTTTTGTGCTGATCAAAAACTGATTGATGTCTATAATGAATTAAATATTGACTACTTAGCTGATTCGAGAATAAAAAACCTCGTTAAAATGACAACGGATCATCCTAAAGTATTGCTGAGGATACCAATGATTTCTGAAATTGATGTTATGGTAAGTCATGTTGAGATGTCATTAAATTCAGAACTTGAAACTATCAAAAAAATCAATCAATCGGCAAAGCGTCAAGACACGAATCACAAGATTATATTGATGATTGACCTGGGTGACTTACGTGAAGGTATTTTCAATGAAAATGAGTTAATAAACACCGTCCAAGAAATCATGACACTAGAACATATTACCCTAGAAGGAGTTGGCACAAACCTCACATGTTATGGTGGCATCATCCCAAGTCAAGAAACACTTGAAAAGTTGGTGTCAATCAAGGTAAAAATCGAAGCCCTTACCGCTAAAGCGCTCAAAATAATAAGTGGTGGCAATTCATCTAATCTAACGCTCTTAATGAACGGTGAGATACCACAAGGAATCAATAACATTAGATTAGGAGAAAGCATAGTACTAGGGCGTGAAAGTGCCTATGGAAATCATCTAGAAAACACCTATGATGATGTCTTCACTTTCGAAGCTGAGGTCATCGAGAGCAAGATCAAACCTAGCGTTCCAATCGGTCAAATCGGTATGGATGCATTCGGAAACACACCTGAATTCGAAGACAAGGGAATTATCAGACGTGTCATTTTAGGTGTTGGTAGACAGGATGTTGATCATGAAGAATTGATCCCATTAGATACTGTTGAGGTAATAGGATCAAGTAGTGATCATATCATTGTTGATGTGTCTCATAGCCCGCAAACTTACCGTGTTGGTGATACGATGAAATTCAAATTGACCTATGGTAGTATTTTAAGTCTTTATACGTCACAATATATCGAGAAACACTATGTTTAAATCATACCGGAAAACGCAAGCTGATATTTTATTAGATAATTTATATGATAATTATATATCGGTTAAGAAATTAATAAGTCCGAAGAAAATTATGCCAGTTGTCAAGGCAAATGCCTATGGCCACGGCGCACAGGAAGTGACTAAGTATTTATACAGTAAAGGAGTTGACCACTTCGCTGTCAGTTTGTTAGAAGAAGCCTTAGAACTCCGTGCGATATTACCGGATATTAAACTTTTGTGCATGGGTGTTATCGAAGGACAATCCTTACATATAGCGGCTCAAAATAGCATTACCATTACATTAACTGACTTTGATCAATTAGAAGACTTAATGTCGTTAGACATTCCCTTAACGGTTCATATTAAAGTTGATACTGGGATGCACAGACTTGGATTTAACACAATTGAGGATATATTAGAAGTGATACATTTTTGTGATACCCATCCGCATATTCATTTAGAAGGTATTTATACCCATTTCGCCACTGCGGATTGTGATGAGGCCTATTATAAAACACAACTGAAATCGTTTAAATCAATACTCGATAGGCTGGATTATCCATTTGAGATGTTTCATATATCAAATTCGAGTGCGAGTATTAAGTACGAAAAGACATTTGATTTTACAACCCATGTGCGCTTAGGTATTAGTCTTTACGGCTGTACGTTAGATAAAGAAATAACATTTTTAAAACCGACAATGGTTTTAAAAACAAAGATTAGTCATATTAGAGAATTGAACGCCGGAGATAAAGTTGGGTACGGTATTACATATACTGCGAAGCAAAACGAAATAATTGGTGTATTACCAATTGGCTACGCCGATGGATTTATTCGCAAAAATCAAGGCGGATATGTTATGATAAATAATAAGCGTTATAAAATAGTTGGACGGATTTGTATGGATCAAACATTCATTCAAATTCATGACACTGTTTCCAAAGAAGATATTGTCTATCTCTTTGGAAAAGGGATTGATATTGATGAAGTCGCAAAGCGCTTAGAAACAATCAATTATGAAGTCTTATGTGGTGTCAGTTCGCGCGTTGTGCGTGAGTATTTTAAAAAATGAGAGGAATGACTATATGAAACTAAATGTTACATCAGAAATTGGCAGGTTAAAAACGGTTTTATTACACCGGCCCAGTAAAGAATTAGAAAATTTAACACCCGATATTTTAGAACGACTTTTGTTTGATGATATTCCATATTTAAAACAAGCCCAACGTGAACATGATGCTTTTGCGGATGTTTTAAGAGAACATGGTGTCGAAGTCTTATACATTCAAGACATGGTCGTTGAAGCATTAGAAAACCATCCGGAAGTAAAAAGCAATTTTATTAATCAATTTATTGAGGAATCACATGTTGTATCTCATTCAGTAAAAGATGCCCTTTATAAATTTTTAAATGAACTTGCGTTTACCCCACTCGTCTCAAAGATGATTGAAGGTATTCGCACATGGGATATTACCGTATTAAATAAATCTTCTATTATGGACATGTTAGAAAACGAATATCCGTTCTATACCGATCCAATGCCCAACATATTATTTCAACGTGATCCTTTTGTCACATTGGGTGAAGGCGTTGTCATGAATAACATGATGACTCAAGCAAGAAGTCGTGAAACACTGTTAAGTGAATATATGTTTAAATATCATCCCCGTTTTGAAAACGAAGACATTCCATTTTATAATGAGCGATTTGATCGCTATAAATCGGAAGGTGGAGATTTCTTGGTGTTAAGTGAAGAAGTGTTAGCGATTGGAATTTCACAACGGACAGATCCCCGAGCCATTGAACGGTTGGCTAAACGATTATTTAAAGAAAACACCACATTTAAGACGGTACTAGCCTTTAACATACCGAAGTCACGCGCGTTTATGCATTTAGATACTGTCTTTACACAAGTTGATTATGGTGTTTTTACCATTCATCCTGGCATTCAGGAAACACTAACAATATTTGAAATAGAGAAGACAAGTAATGGGATTCAAACAACCAAGGTTGTGACATCACTTGAGATGATCTTAAAAAAACATTTGAAGCGTGAGATTACATTGATTCATTGCGGAGGTAAAGATTTAATTACTTCGGGAAGAGAACAATGGAATGATGGCGCGAACACACTTGCAATCGCACCAGGTGTTGTTATTGTCTACGAACGTAACAACGTGACTAACCAAGCGTTACGTGATGCCGGTATTGAAGTATTAGAAGTCCCATCAAGTGAACTCTCACGTGGCCGTGGTGGCCCACGATGTATGAGTATGCCATTGGTTAGAGAAAAATTATAAAATACTAAAATTATAAGGAGCGAATTATGAATTTAAAAAACCGTAATTTCATCACACTTTTAGATTTTACACCAGAGGAAATTCATCATTTAATCACTTTATCAAGCAAACTGAAAAGTGAAAAATACGAAGGTATTGAACATAAGGTATTGACCGATAAAAACGTTGTATTGCTTTTTCAAAAGGATTCAACCCGGACACGATGTGCTTTTGAAGTTGGTGCACAAGACCTAGGGATGAGCACAACCTATCTAGGACCAAATGGATCACAAATGAATACCAAAGAAAGTGTTAAAGACACAGCACGTGTTCTTGGTCGGATGTATGATGGTATCGAGTTTAGAGGCTATAAACAAGCTGATGTTGATTCATTAGCAAATCATTCTGGCGTTCCTGTGTGGAATGGATTAACAGACATTTACCATCCAACACAAATTTTAGCAGATTTCTTAACCGTTAAGGAAATCTTTGGTGAGTTAAAAGGAATTAAATTTACTTACGTTGGTGATGCCAGAAACAACATGGGGAATAGTTTAATGATTGGTGCAGCAAAACTAGGAATGCATTTCACAGGGTTAGCACCCAAAGCATTATGGCCAGAACAATCATTGATTGATACCTGTCAGAAAATTGCAGACGAGACAGGCGCAACATTAAACTTTACAGAAGATACCATAGAAGGCGCAGCAGACGCAGATGTTATTTATACCGATGTTTGGGTTAGTATGGGAGAACCAAAAGATGTATGGAAAGAACGTATTGATCAATTAATTGACTACCAAGTGGATGAAGACATGATGAAACAAGCTAATAAGAATGCAATCTTTATGCATTGTTTACCTGCATTCCATGGCCCTGATACTGATCTTGGTAAAGACATCGCAAAGACATTTGGTGATACATATCCAAAACTTAAAAATGGAGAAATGGAAGTAACCAACGCTGTTTTTGAATCAGACAAAAGCGTTGTTTTCCAAGAAGCTGAAAATAGAATGCATACGATTAAGGCAGTTATGCTTGCGACACTTAAGGATCACTATGAGTAGGATTGTTGTGAGTTTAGGTGGAAATGCCTTAGGAAAGACACCTGAAGAACAAAAACTATTACTCAACAATGTGGCTGCCCACATTGTTGAGTTAATTAAAGATGGTCATGAAGTTGTTATTGCCCACGGCAATGGTCCCCAAGTCGGTATGATTAATTTGGCGTTTACTGAAAGTGACAATACACCTGCTATGCCGTTTCCTGAATGTGGAGCTATGAGCCAAGGTTATATTGGATATCATATGCAAAACGCAATCGGAAATGCATTGAAGCGCCATAATATCAAACGTG
>JAIPGE010000020.1 GCA_021736285.1 Candidatus Izemoplasma sp. | reverse complement strand
CCTTCAATATGTCAAACTTCTCAAATGGTGTATCGCTTGGCGATGGTACTATTAACAATGTTACCTGCCCAGTCTTGTCTATATGGTCAGAAAATGATATCACTGTATTAGAATATATGGTAGACGAGACGGTTGAGGCATTGTCAAATGCTGAAAAAGTCATTCTTAAAAATTCAGGCCACAATCCACTTATTGATTGTCCAAATCAACTAACTGATACTATAAGAAATTTTCTGAAATAACCTCCTAAAAAAACCACATTTCTGTGGTTTTTTTATTGGAGTTCTTTATAAAGTTTTATTTGAGAATTGAGTTGTGGACTATCATTATTGACATAATGATAAGTACCTTTGATATTTTCTCGAGCTTTAACGTTATCTTTGAGTTGTAATTTAAGTAGTTTTATTACGCGGTTTTTACTTGTCCGGTCTGTGATATGAAGGGCGAGTTCAATTCGGTTTTCCATATTTCTTGTCATTAAATCAGCTGAACTCAAATAGACATCTTGTTTATTATCATTATAGAAATAATAGATTCGCATATGTTCTAAATAACGTCCAACTATTGAAATGACATGAATGTTTTCACTCAGGCCAGGTACTTGTGGATTTAAACAACAAATTCCTCTAACAATCATATCTATTTTTACGCCTGCTTGAGACGCCTCATATAATTTATTAATCATTTTTACATCAGTTATTGAATTAATTTTTATAATAATATGACTTTGTTTTCCATTTGCTTGATGTGCGATTTCGCGATCAATTGAAGAGAACAATAATTCTCTGATTGAATCAGGTGAAGCCATCATTTTCTTATATTCAGGTTTCTTTGTGTAACTACTGATGTAGTTGAAGAATTTAGATGCATCTTCTCCAATCCACTTTTTAGCTGTAAAAAACGACACATCAGTGTATATTTTTGCATTGTCTTCATTATAATTTCCTGTACTAAAATGAACAAATTGTTCGACCCCTGTTTGGTCTCTTCTCACAACTAAGCATACTTTAGAATGTGTTTTTAAGTGGGGTACACCATAAATCACGTGGGCTCCTGCGCGTTCTAATACGTTACCCCAGTATAAATTGTTTTCTTCATCAAAGCGCGCTTTTAACTCAAACAATACAGTAACCTGCTTGCCACTTTCAGCCGATTTGACAAGATACTCCATGATTCTTGAGTCTTTATTTGTACGGTATATTGTTTGCTTAATTGCGACCACATCTGTGTCTTCACTGGCTTCTTTTAACATTCGAATGACGGGCTCATATGAATGATGGGGATGAAGTAATAATACATCCCGTTTACGAATGACATCAAAAATAGAAGATGAGTTTTTAAAAGCTTTAGGTTCTATTGCAGAATGTGATTTAAAAACAAGACCAGTAATTTTTTTCGACAGTTTATCATGGACTTCATTTAAAAAGGTTAAATCGATTGGCCCAGGTATTTTAAAGATAAATCGATTGGTCAGATTCAAATGATATTTTAAAAAATCTATAATGTCATCCGACGTATTATTAGCTATTTCTAATCTAACAGCTACGCCACGTTTTCTATTTTTTAATTCAGACATAACACTTTTGGCAAAATCGTCTGTCTGATCATCAAATTCAATGTCAAAATCCCGCGTAATTCGGAACGGTTTGACTTCTAAAACATCTAAGCCTTCGTACAATTTATCGACATGTTGCATAATAATATCTTCTAATAGAACATAATATTGTTTTTTTACATGAACAAAGCGTTCAACATTTCTTGGGACTGTCACGACACTGTAATGGATATTGCCTTTATCGTCTTGTAACTTTGAAATGAGGTAAACACTTAAATTAGGAAGTAACGGAAAGGGCAAATAAGAACTAAAACGAATTGGAGTTAATATGGGAAACACAAGGTTTTTAAAGTAACGATCCATTTTATCTTTATGCTTAGCTTTTAAATCGTGATAAGACACAAAATTGATATATGTATTTAACTCTTTTATTTTTTCATGATAGATATCGTACTCTCTATCCACAAGTTTTTGTGACTTTTTTAGCATTTTGCTAAGATATTCCTTAGCAAGCAATCCTGTTTTTTTATCTGGGGTTGTTAATCCCAAATCAACTTGTCCTTTCATTCCTGAGATTCGAATCATAAAATACTCATCTAAATTTGAAGAAAAAATCGTTAAAAAACGCAATTGTTCTAACAATGGATTTGTTGGATCAACTGACTCTTCTAAGACCCGTTCATTAAATTGTAGCCAACTGAGTTCACGCCCAGTATATTTTTCTAATTTATCCATAACTATCCCTCAATCATATCTACCAAGACACCTTCTCTTAAGGCAGTTCTACTACATACATAATATGATGCATTAATGTATTTATAAAGCATCTCAAATACCAAAATAGAAGGAATAATAATATCGGATCGACTTTGTGTAAAACCTTTGATGTTTTGAATTTCATCTAAATTCAACAACATTAAAATACGGCGGATCCGGTTAATTTCACGATAACCTAAGCGGTACCCATGTGTTTCTTCTTCACGTTTTGTAATGAACTTATCAATTCGAACTAAATTTCGAGAACTACCACCGACAACAACAAGTGGTGTTTTTAAATCATGCAACCATGGGACTTCTTCAAATTTTTGAAATAAGTATGAACGCAAATAACTAATTTCATCTTCATTCGGAATCGGATGTTCAATAATACTTCTTAAAACCACACTTCCAAAATCAAAACAATAGTAGTCAATTGGCACATCATCTTTGAAATACACTATCTCAGTACTTCCGCCTCCAAGATCGACATATAGCCCTTCATCTTCATGGACTAAGAATGTGTTCATGCCTTTAAAACCCAATAATGATTCTTGTTCTTCAGAAAATATTTGAATAGAAATATCAAATTCTTTTTCCATAGCATCTATAACTTCTTGTTGGTTATCAATCATCCGAATAGTTTGCGTCGCGAAAAAGACAACATTCGCTTCCATGATTTCGTCCTTATGGATGATTGCAGTAAAGACATTTAATACCCGTCTTAGCTTTTCAATCCCTTCATCGGAAAGGTTGTTATCAACGACATAATTACGTAACCTAATAGCTTCTTTATGATTTAGTAATACATCATATTTTAGCCCTTTACTTACTTGATAAATACACAGTCTGACTGTGTTTGAACCAATATCAATAATAGCGATTTGTTTCACATTATCACACCCTTACTCTTATTATAACAAAATAGACGCTAATTTGCGCCTAATTTATTTCGATATTTTTTAAATTTCTTTTTTGTTTTCTTTTTACAAGATGAACATTTTGTCCCGATATCTGTTTGTTTTTGTAATTCTTTGTACGATGTAATACCTGCTTTAATATGGTCTTTAACATCTTTTTTTGTTATTTTAAAACAAGAACATAGTTCATTCTTTTTAGCCATCTAATCACCTGTCTTTATCATATCGAAAATGATAAAATTTGTCATTATTGATACGTTTTTTTACAAATAAGAAACTTATTTATCTTTTACTTCGTGACGAATCACTTTGAAACGTTCTAAATCAACTTTTTGATTGTCTTTAATTCCTGCTTTTTGTTTTGCTATTCGGACTTGTTCTTCGACAGTATCTATCCCCTCTAAATTAGGTAGCAGTAACCCACTTTTATGTCCTTGACGAACAATTAATCCATATTGTTCTACATCAAGGTCTTCTATTGATGTAATGGGTTCAGGTGGATATAGCACATCAACTTTATATTCTAAATATGGCAATTCTTTTTCTTTTATCTTTGGAAATCGGTAATCATGATGGCCAGCGCTAATTGCACTATCTATAATTTCATCGGCAACACACTCAAGTGTCGGTCTTGTTTTACCTACACAACCACGTAATTGACTATGCTTAAAAAGTGTAACAAAAACACTCGATTTTGTATTAATCATTGCTTTTGGTAAATTATCTGGTCGAGGCAGTTGTTTATGGTGTTTTGTGAAATATTCTAAAGATTGTCTGGCAAGATTGATATAAGGATCTTCTGTTTCTTTTTTGGTGTTCATCTCTGATCGATTTTTCTTTTCATATCGTTCATCATACTGAATACTTGAATCTTTCTGTTTGGTATGATACATCGCAACAGCATATCCCACACCAAATGGTCCTTCATATGATAGAAAATCATGCTTCAATTGATATCCATCTAAAAATCCTGACATCATTACAAAAGAAGATAGGCCACATTCGCCTCCTTTATCTCTAAGGGTTGGTGAAATATCAAATAATCTCTCAAACTGACCACTTTTTAGTGCTTTTGTAATGGCTTGATCAAGCTGTGGTCCTTCCTTTGCAAATCCATAAGGACCTGTCTCTTTAAGTTTGTGAGACAAATCACCACTTGCAACCCAAACAACGTTTTGTGAAGATGGGATTAAAGCTTGTATGAACTTTCCAATTTCATAATGCTTCAATAAATCAAATCCACTGGGGGAAATCCTAACAATATTATAATCTTTGTAATATTGATTGATAAAGTAAAGTGGCACCATTGAACCATGATCAAGCTGTGATTGTCGACTGCCTAACGTTCCTATTTCTAAGTTATTGTGATGTGCTTGATCAGAAATTGCTTTAATAAGATCGCTATTATAATCGACATCAAAAGACACATCACCTGCTCCAAACTGAGACAAATTACCTGTGGCATTCAACCCTGGAGATACATGAAAATAATCACGATATAGCGTGCTGTGTGGAGTTGAAATGATGATTGTATCTGGTTTCAATTTTGCAATATCTTGGGCAACTTGGTGGTAAGCATCAATTGTTTGTTGAGCCTCTAACCGTTTTTCTTGTCCAACTTCATCAACTATAATTGGTGGATGTGGTACCACATATCCTGCTAAAATACTCATTCATATACCTCCTAAACATTTCCTAAATAAACGTGTTTTAGTCCTTTTTCATGGGCACGTTTCTTCGCATGAACCATATCATCATAAGCTGTTATTTCACGGTTTTGCTCTTTATAAGCAGGGAAAAATCGTGAGATATGCCAGACGATATCATTTCCAGCAACTGAAATGATGTTATCGATCATTTCATCAATCATCTCATAATCTGAATTTATACCGGGAATTAATAATGTTGTAATTTCAATATGTATATTATGATCTTTCATTTTTTTTATGGTGTTTAATACCTCCGCTTCATGACCTAAGCAATATGATTTATAGACTGACTCATTACCTTTATAATCAATATTCGCAGCATCTATATAAGGTAAAATGAGTTCAAGTGTTTCAATTGATGTAAACCCATTACTTACCCAAATGTTATTAATCTTTTCTTGATGTGCAAGTTTCATAACTTCTAATGCATATTCCACATACATCGTAGGTTCAGTATAGGTATAAGCAATCGATGGTATCCCTTGTTGTTTGACAAAATCAATATGGTCTTTTGGTTTGATAATTGAGCCCTTATTGAGTTGTCGCTTTGAACTGATTTGTGAAATTTGATAATTTTGACACCATGGACATCGCATATTACATCCCACACTTGCCAATGAATAAACTTTTGTTTTTGGTAAAAAATGATATAATGGTTTTTTTTCAATTGGATCAATATGTGTCGCAATAACACGCTCATAATTTTCAACAATAAGTTTTCCATGATGATTATAACGAATCTGACATACCCCTCTATGATCCTTGTCAATCAAACAGTAGTGTGGACAGACTTGACATTTAACTTGTTTATGTTTTAATTTTTTATATACTAGTGCTTCCACATACCTTACCTCCTTACTTATATTTTACACCTTAACACATTATTTTCAAACCAAGAAAAAAATCAGTCTTATGACTGATTTTGAATAACATACTTTATTTCATCTAAAAGATGCCACATTTTCTTAAGCCGTCTTTGTTTTGAATGATCGGTTCCGCCTTCTTCTGCCCGCCTTCCGGCATGTTTATAATCTCGCTCAAGATCATTAAGCAATGCATCAATCTCTTTAATTGCTTGATTTGGCTTTTGTAATATTAATTGTTCAATGTTTGAGATTCGTCGATGCATTTTAAGTTTAGAAAAAATGTTAAACGTAAACAATCCTATCATTATAAGAAAAAATATTTCTGCGCCTGTTTGAAAAAAAGCGATAATCCCTGCAATTGACAACAGAACAAAAAAGATTGACATTTGAATTGGTCGTCTCGTGAATTTCTTTAATTGTTTAAACAGTACGTCGGTGGTCTTCATAATATACTCCTTCCTTAATCGGTTCGTCTAGATTAACTTGTAATTTTTTAATAATATAATAAACACTAAAATATACAGGAAATGTAAGTAATTCTCCAAATAATATAACACCCGGCCATTGACCTAAAAACGGGAATACTTGATGAACTGGAATAAATGCAAATAAATTATGTTTATTATCAGGAGATAAATACATATAATCGCTACCTACTGTTAAATTAAACAAGACAGCTATTGCAGCAAAAAGATGCACAGACACAAAAGCAATTTTTAAAATACGTTGATCAACGCGTTTATGTTCAATAATAATAAAGTAAACAGGGACAATAAAAAGAAGTGTATGTGATAGGAAAAAGCGCCAATATTCAAATGTTGTCGGAGCTGCAGTACTTGATGGAAAAATAAATGTGACAATTGCCCCAACAATACCTTGAATGATTAAAATATCTAAAAACAGTTCTTTTTTAGTACTAAGATAGAGCATTATCAGCACAGCACTAATTGAACACAAATGTAAAGGTAGGAAAACGAGACCAGTCATTTCACTATAATAAAAGCCTATGCCAATATTGGCAAATGTGTTCAATTCTAAAATAATTATCATCGCGAGAAAAAAATAAGGAATAATTTTTTGTAATACGCTTTGTCTAATACCCTCTTTAAATACAATCAAAAGAACTGTAATGAGCCCTACAAAAACAATTGGCCATAACGTATCAATTAAAGTCATTGTATAAGTTAAGATCATCATACATATCACATCCTATTTCTATTATACGCTCTTGTCATGAAGGATACAATTTTTTCTTACAATTTCCAAAAATTGCAACTTGTGCTATACTGAACAAGAGACAACTATATTATACGAGGTGATGTGATGAAGGTCGCAATTTATGGCGCAGGCGCAATGGGTACCGTACTAGGTGCGTATATAGCAAAAGCTGGTTATCAAGTAGATTTAATTAATCGTAATATTGATCATATTAAGGCATTGAATCAACATGGTGCAAAGATTACTGGAAGAACATCTTTTATTCAACCTGTTACTGCCTTAACACCTGAACAAATGATAATACAGTACGATATAATTTTATTGATGACAAAACAAAAGCACAACCAAGCCATCACCGCATTTTTAAAAGATTACCTAACTGTAGATGGCATTTTATGTACTATGCAAAATGGTATACCTGAACCAACAATTGCCAGTATATTAGGAGATGATCGTGTTGCTGGGGCAACGATGAGTTGGGGTGCAACATTCCATGGTGATGGTGTTAGCGAATTAACTTCAGCGCCATCTAGAGATACGTTAACATTCAGTATTGGTAAATACGGAAATGTTAATCAGACAAAATTTAATTATATCGTCGACCTTTTAAAAACAATGGGCGATGTTAAAGTTGAAGCCAATTTCATTGGCGCAAGATATGCTAAACTTATTATTAATGCTGCTTTTAGTGGCTTATCTGTAATTACAAATGCGACCTTTGGTGAACTTGCGAAGAACAAAACATCACGTCCTATTGTTTTAGATATTATCAACGAATGTATCGTTGTTGCAAAAGCTGCTAACATTAAAATTGAGAAACTCCAAGGTCACAATATTGAAACACTGATGAGCTACAATAATTGGTTTAAAAAACAATTTAGTTTATTTGTTTTACCGCTAGCAATGCGGAAACACAAGGATATTAAGTCTGGTATGTTACGCGATATTAAATTAAATCGACAAACTGAGATTTCTAATATCAATGGGATTATTAGTGATTATGGCAAACAGTATGATGTATCAACACCTTTAAACGATATGGTTATTCAATTAGTAAAAGCAATTGAGAACAAAAAAATTGTGTCTAAATGGAATAATATCCTTAAATTCAAAAACACCTAACACATCTTCTTTGTGTTAGGTGTTTTGTAATTCCTGATGGAATATTCTTGAATAGGTTAATTGATTATTGACATGGTGACTTTGCATCAAAGAAATACTTAGAACACGTATCTCAATTGACTGGATTTGTGGAAACTGCACAGTATCCAACACTGTTTTACGACTTAACGTAACATGTGGTTTAAAAACATGATTTTCAAGTGGATATCCGAGTGTATTTAGAACGTGATCCAACCTCGTTTGAATTGAATTTAGAGGATTGTTTTTATTGGTTCCTAAATATAAAATTCGTTTTGTGCCTTTTTTAAAAGTACTAAAATGTGTCAGTTCAATATTGAACTTTTGATAATGGCTAGCGACTTCTCTTAATACATGTTTCATCTTTTCAATGTCTTCTTGACTGCTTTCACCAATATATTTTAATGTAATATGGTAATTGCTTTTACGCGTTGGTTTACCTGATTTAATTTTCGGTGTAATTAATTGAAATTCGTGAGCTATTTGGTTTTTTTCATCATCACTAAACTCAACAGCAAAGAACACACGCATCATACCACCCCCTTTTGTGAAGTGATATACCGAAAGCCAAGTATAATAAAGAGATGTAATAGAAAAAAGAGCATTACAAATTGTGTATAAAAGAGATTCCATTGGTTAAACAATGAACCCATAATCTTCCAAAATTTTAGTATTTCCCATGAATTAAAACGCAGAAATCGTCCAATTACAATGCCAATACTTGATAACATTGAAAGCAAAATGACAAATATAATATAATTGATGTTTATTGCTTTATGTTCTAAGGCTTGATAGACCATTTCAATCGATTGATACCCATAATATAGTGATATTAAGGCACCTGTAAAAAGATTGAAAAGTGCCATATACATTGCAATATCTTGTTTAAAGGTGAAACTCATATAACCCACATTTACATAAAAATCATAGGAGGTTAAATGCAATAAGTCTGTAATAAAATAGAACATATTAGGGAGCATTATTAACCAAATAAGAAGATATAATATAAACACGATGGGATGTTGTTTTTGCAGTATTTGATTATTAGAAAAGTATGCAATGCTAAAAACAAGGAGTCCTAAAAAAAGATTCCATACCATGAATAGATGAATCAAATCGTTGGTAATCATCACAGTAATTAGCGAAGACACGATGAAATACCCAAAAAATACAACAGCTTGAACAATAGGATGTTTAATCATTTTCATTAATTCCTAACTCATAACGAAGTTCTTTAATAAATGAATCTATAATAGATACTCGACTTTTATATATTTTTTTTGCACTATCTAAATGTAATTCATCTATTTTTTTCGGTATATTTCCAGAATATTTTTTTATACGCTTGTATGCTTTTTTATAAGATGGATTTTTAGTTGTCATTGTTGCCATGCTGTCCCAAACAATTGTGAGTGCACCAAGTTCATCTAATAAATCTGCATCTTGAATGATTGTGGTTTCTAAATTAAGATTCTTATGTTTTCTGCGATTATGATATTTTATGGCTTCTAAAACTTTATCTTTTTGATCAGAACTTAAATTAAGGGTTTTTAAAAAAGGTTTACTCAACCGTTCTGATATATCCGCATGATTTTTTTTCTTGTGCCACCCAATATCATGTAATAAAGCAGCGGCGCGAATGACATCAAAATCGCCACCTTCAATTTTATGAAGTCGTTCAGCCCACATTTTGACGCGTAATGAATGATCATAACGGTCGCGAAACACATAGTCTGATCGATCACTGTCTTTAATTGTCTTTTTAACAAATTCTTTAATACGCGTTTCATTCATTTTGATCACATCCTTCTTTTATATTGAAAAATCCCACTCGTTGAGTGGGATAAAATTATTTCATGAATCGATCATCAAAGTATGCCACATATCCCGTTTTATCATCTACAATATAATCAGAATATAAATGAAAGGTTCTTGTATCTCCATTAGAAAAAGAAACTTGAATTGATTCTACCAAAGTGGAACTTTCTTTTGTTTCATCCCAAAACGGACGATCTGTAATATGTCTTAAAACCGTCTCAAAATGACTATCTTCTGTTGTATAAGTTTCCCCTAAATTAATGGTGTCATTATCCATTGTAAACGTTCTAAAACTCGTCACATTAGAATGCAGAGGTACAAAATTGTAAGCCTCAATAATTTCAACTTTAAAGGTATGATCTAATAAACTTTCCGCGGTGACAACATTCGCTAGTTGTGCTTGAGCAAGCGTCATCATTTCACCATCTTCTTTAATGTAATATGTTTCTAAACAAGGATCATCAGAAACAAGTTCATTGGTTAGATAAATGGTGTTTCCATCTTGGAATAATAATGTATAGTTAACATTCGTACCAAGGCAAGTATAATTCATGGTCAATTTCCGATACAACATGTGGCCATCGACAAATTGGTAAGTTGGTCCATACCAAATTCTTTGTGCCTCTGTTTTTTCTGTTTCATATGATAAAGTTAGTGTCATTACAATGATTGCGATAACAGCTCCAAACGCAATCATTATCCGATTTATTGTCATCTATATCTCTCCTTGTATTATATGTATAGTTATAATTATTATACACTAAAATGATGGCAAAAGAAAACTAGATTTTTTTTAAAATTTGGCTTATAATTTACACATAAAGAAAAATGAAAAGAGGTTATCAATGATTACACTATTAAATGGTTCTCCTAACAAAAAAAGTAAGACAATGACTATCACAAAAAAACTCATTTCTAATTATAAAAATGTAATTCATCACTTTGATGCATATCAGATGAATGTTTTTTCTTGCGATGACTGTCAGTATTGTAAAAGTGTTGCTGGTTGTAAATTTAAAGACGATATGGTCAATTTCTATGATTGCTTAAAACAAAGTGATACCTTAATTATTTCTAGTCCTATCTATTTTGGTACACTGAGCGATCAAACATTACAGATTATCAATCGACTACAAGTTTATTATAATCAAAAATACCACCAAAATAATACATTAACAACACTTAAAAACATTATCCTTGTTGTCTCTCAAGGTAGTGATAAAAATTATATGCATGAAGGTGTAAAACACACGTTAGAAATTCTTGGTCATCTACTTGAAGCAAAGACACATTTTATTGCAGGAATGGATACAGACCATCCAATCAATTTTAATAAACAACTAATCAATCAGATTACGGATGTAAAAAGTGCCTGTTTTGACTAGAAAATGTGCCATTTTATTAGAAATTTAACATATCTTATTGTACACTTTTATTATGTAGTAATTTTAGGAGGTTACCATGAACTTATCAATTTCAGTATTGCCTATAATCCTTCCTTTCTTATTTTTAGTTATTTTAAAAATGCCTGCAAAAAAAGGTATGACCTTAAGTTTTCTAATTGTATTAATTATGGCGTATTTCTTTTGGGATATGAATGAAATAACATTACTAGCTTCTATCATTCAAGGATTACATAAAGCCTTTGGTATTTTAATTATATTATTTGGTGCGATCATTATGATGAATATATTACAAATGAATGGCGCAATTGACCGGATTAATTTATGGTTTGATCATTTGACTCAAGATATGCGCATACAAGCTATTTTAATTGCGTTTTTATTTGGTGGATTAATTGAAGGTGTTGCTGGATTTGGTACCCCTGCAGTAGTGGTAGCACCACTGTTAGTTGCATTAGGTTATAAGCCTATTACTGCGGCAACTTTAGCACTTGTATCAAATAGTGTTCCAGTTCCTTTTGCGGCTGTCGGAACGCCAATTAAAATCGGTCTTGCCAACATTAGTACATCAACTGAATTTTTTAATAACATTGCACGAACAATTACAAGTATTGAATTTTTAGCAGGATCTTTTATGCCAACAATTATTGTTTTTATGTTACTTTTCTTTTTTGCTGAAAACTCAAAAAAGAAAGATTATATAGAAATTCTCCCCTGGACATTATTTATTGGTTTCAGTTATGCGCTTATCGCTAAACTTGTCGCAATTACCTTGGGGTATGAATTTGTAACAATTATTACAGTGTTGGTAATGCTGGTTGTTGCGATTATGTCAATTAAATTTAAATTTTTAATCCCCAAACACACATGGCAAAATGCGAATGAACGAGAAGATGATTTAACCCACAGTGATATGTCAATTATTCAAGCCTGGTTACCCTATGCCATCGTGATATTATTATTGGTTATGTCCCGTGTTATAAAACCAATACAAACTTTTTTTCAGACAACAGTCGATTTATCAATCAGCAATATCTTAGGAATTAATGGCATTTCATCTTCATTACAGTTACTATACTCACCAGGATTTATTTTAATTATAGTGGCAATTTTTAGTGTTTTCATTCAAAAAGCCAGTACAAAAAATATTAAAGTGGCTAGTTTACTCAGTCTGAATACAGTTAAAGGAGCTGCCCTTGCATTAATTCCAACCTTATCAATGGTTCAAATTTTTTCAAACTCTGGGTTAAACAGCAGTGACCTTGTCAGTATGCCAGTTTACCTCGCAACCTTTTTAGGAGACAATTTTAGTGGGATTTGGGTCTTTTTAGCATCTTACATCGGTGAGTTAGGTTCTTTCATTACTGGTAGCGCCACTGTCTCAACCTTAACATTTAGTCCAATTCAATACCAAATAGCACTTGATTATGGATTAAATGTCATTGTTATTTTATCATTACAACTTTTAGGTGGGGCAGCTGGGAACATGATTTGTGTGCACAATGTTGTTAGTGTTTCTACAGTTGTTGGTATTGAAGGACAAGAAGGTAATATTATCAAAAAAACATTACTACCTGCTATCCTTTATGGATTCTTAGTTGGACTCAGTGCCTTTCTGCTTTTCTAAAAATATATATGAAAACACGCTCACTTAACTGTGAACGTGTTTTTTTAAAATCCTTTACGTTGTCCTCTAAAAGGCGGTTCTTTGTTTTCCCTAAACTCATCGATTCCAGGCCCTTTTAATGTCCGTAACCGCCATATGCCATAAATATAGCTAACTGTTAACACAAAGATAAGCAACGGCAAGCCCATAATGAGATTTGCAATAACAAGTTCTTCTGTCGTTCGTGTAAAATAGAGTGTTAATTCAACACCTAGACGGATGATGAAAAAGATA
>JAIPGE010000019.1 GCA_021736285.1 Candidatus Izemoplasma sp. | reverse complement strand
AATTGTTTTTCCAATTGCCAGTCAGAAAAATGCTACTGAATTAGAAGAAGAATTGTCTTTCTTGCCACCACGTGTTCCGATCTTAGAAAATTATGGCATAATGGATGGTACATCATTTATGGCTGAAGAACCAGTTGGTTTATATACAATTAATAGTGATGAATTTCCTGCTATACCAGAAGGATTAGGTATTCCTAATGGTTATCCACTGGCATCAATTAACTTGGAAACGTTAGAAAACTATACGGTTCCATGTTCTAATAAGACAGAATCCTGTCAAGGTGGCGTTATTGATATTGCCTTAGATGCTGGAGCTGATTTTGTACGTGTTCAATCAAATGATTTTATGTCATTGCTAAAAGCATTTAATCCGATTCTAACGATTGATGTAGATGAAATTAGTGAAGGAACAACATTAAATGTTTATGTACAAACTGGTACTGAATATGAACTATTAGAGACCATTACCACAGCCGGTGTCCATCAAATTGATCCGTTTGCTACATTTCCAACAAAAACATCTATTATATCAAAAGTTCGTTTAGAATATTTGGCCGATGACAATCGTCAAGAAGTCAGTCTTCGGAGTATTAAAGTCAATGATGATTCAAGCGAAGAACCAACATTTATTGATGAAGGTTACGAATTAAGTATATATGCGATTGATGCATCTGAAGGTGGCGCTGGACGTGTTGTACGTGCAGAGGCTGGATTATTAGTTGCTGATTTCCAATATAACAACTATATTGCGTCTTTCGGTAACAAACGTGAAGCTGGATTTAGTGCTGTTGAATATGATGAAATTATGGCGGATAATCCAGATTGTGTGAAAACAATGAATGATCCTGACGGACCAAATCCTGATGGTTGGACATTCCCTGAAACGTGTCCAATTCAAGAAGTCATCAAACAAAATGAAAGTGTTGTTGTTGATGGTGTTGAATATTATTCATATGAACTAATTATCGATTATAAACTCTATGCTGGATATGATGAGTTACCATATTTCCTATTTGGTACTGATCAAGCTGGCCGTGATTTATTTAAATTACTATGGATTGGGACAAGAACGTCCTTACTCATTGGGTTTTTAGTCAGTGTCATTAATATTACAATTGGTATTATTTATGGTTCAATATCAGGTTACTATGGTGGTACTGTCGACTTATTGATGCAACGATTTAGTGAAATTGTGGGTCGAATTCCATGGTTGGTTACATTGGCCATCTTTATCGCCTATTTTGGAGCTGGTTTAAAATCGCTCATCTTCATCCTGATTATATCCGGCTGGATAGGAATAGCCGGTATCACGCGGACACAGTTCTACCGATATAAAGGTCGAGAATATGTGCTTGCGTCAAGAACACTAGGAGCGAAAGATAGTCGTTTAATCTTTAGACATATCTTACCAAACGGAATCGGAACGATTATCACAACAAGTATTTTATCGATTCCTTATGTTATTTTCTCTGAATCGACATTATCCTATCTAGGATTTGGAATTGGACATGGACAAAGTTTTAGAGTCTTTGGTGTCAGTTTTACTGGTGTGAGTATTGGGGTGTTATTATCTGATGCGAGAAACTATCTTGTTGATCGACCTTATTTAACTATCTTCCCAGCAATTCTAATTTCAATCTTAATGATAACATTTAATATGTTTGGTAATGCGTTACGTGATGCATTCAATCCTGCGTTGAGGGGGTCTGAATAATGAGTAATAATACAAAATTAGAAGTTAAAGACTTAACAATATCCTTTAAGACAACGCAAGGAATGGTACGGGCTGTCCGCGGTGTTGATTTTGAACTTCAACAGGGTGAAACACTTGCTATTGTAGGTGAATCAGGTAGTGGTAAGTCTGTTACAAGTCGTACAATAATGGGTATCTTAGCTGGAAATGGTGTTATTGATAAAGGTAATATATTTTATGAAGGTGAAGATTTAACCCAAATTGAAGAATCTGAATTTCACGAGATTCGTGGAAATAAAATTGGAATGATTTTCCAAGATCCGATGAGTAGTTTGAATCCAATCATGCGTATTGGGAAACAAATTACCGAAGGAATGATCTTAAATGGGAAACGTTTAAAACAACAATTTGAGAAGTTATTTCATGAAGAAGAAGCACGCGTTCATTGGTTAAAACGAGATATAAAACGTGCAAAACGTGAATTTAAGAAATTAAAAGAAAAAGCAAAAGATGATTCATCAATTAATCTTGCTGAAGCGAAGCAAACTATGCAAGCGCGAGTTCAAAAAGCAAAAGAAGAACTGAAACCAGCAAAAAAAGAATTGAAACGTGCTAAAAGCGAAGCAAAAATTAAAATCAAAGAAATTTGGAACGAACAAAAAGAAAAAGCAAATAAAGATATTCAAGTATTAAAAGATCAATTACAAGGAGCAGATGATGCGAAAGCTGCAGACATCAAACAAAAAATTATTGATCGAAAAGAAGAACTTGCGCGTTTTAAACAAGTAACGAAACGTGAAGCTAGAGAACGTGCAATAAAAGTTATGGATGAAGTTGGAATTCCAGAACCAGAAAAACGGTTAAGACAATATCCGTTCCAGTTCTCTGGTGGTATGCGTCAACGGATTGTTATCGCAATTGCCTTAACACTTGATCCTGAACTCTTAATCTGTGATGAACCAACAACAGCTCTTGATGTAACGATTCAAGCACAAATTCTTGAGCTAATTAACAAACTAAAAAGAGAGCATAATTTAAGTGTTATCTTTATTACCCATGACCTTGGTGTTGTGGCAAATATGGCCGACCGTATTGCTGTTATGTATGCAGGTCGAATTGTTGAGCTTGGGACGAGTGAAGATGTGTTTTATGATCCACGTCATCCATACACTTGGGCACTCTTAGGTTCAATGCCGGATTTAGATAGTAAAGAACGCCTTGTTGCTATTCCAGGAACACCACCAAACATGTTGTTCCCACCAAAAGGTGATGCCTTTGCTGATCGTAACAAATATGCGATGAAAATTGATTTTGAAAGACAACCACCGATGTTTAAAATTAGTGATACACACTCTGCAGCAACATGGCTGTTACATAAAGATGCACCAAAAGTTGAACCACCAGAGGTTATCAAGCATCGAATTGAGCGTATGTTAAAAAGAAATTCTAGCAGTGAGGTGAAAAGTTAATGAAAACAGAAATCAATAAAAACGAGACACCTATTTTAAGTGTTAGAAATCTAAAAACATATTTCTTGAATGGTTCTGGAAAGTTCAAAATGCTTGTCAAGGCCATTGACGATGTTAGTTTTGATATTTACAAAGGTGAAGTATTTGGACTTGTTGGTGAATCTGGATGTGGAAAAACCACTACCGGACGCACCATTATCAAACTCCATAATCCAACAGATGGTGAAATTTACTTCAAAGGGCAACGGATTGGTGCAGGATTTAGACACTTACAAGAAGAAATTAAAAATATTCGTCAAGACGAGAACTTATCAAACGCTGAGAAACGTGAACAAATAAACATTCGTCAAAAAGAGATTCGCGAGCGTATTCAAGACAACAACAATGTTGATTTTGATTTAATGAAAGACATGCAGATGATTTTCCAAGATCCCATCGCATCTTTAAATCCACGGATGACAGTTAAAGAAATTGTTGCCGAAGGGTTACGGATTGCTGGTGAACGAAAAGATTCAGTCATTAATGAGAAAGTGAATGATGTATTAGAAACAGTAGGGCTACTACCGGAACATGCATCGCGCTATCCACATGAGTTTTCAGGCGGACAACGGCAACGGATTGGAATTGCTAGAGCGTTAATTATATCGCCTGATTTCATCATTGCTGATGAGCCAATTAGTGCACTTGATGTTTCGATTCAAGCTCAAGTCATGAACTTACTCAATGACTTACGTGATGAACTAGGTATTACCATCTTATTTATCGCGCATGATTTATCTGTCGTAAAATACTTTAGTAACCGGATTGGCGTTATGTATTATGGTAATTTGGTTGAACTTGCCGATAGTGAAGAGATTTTCTTAAATCCACTTCACCCATATACGCGTTCACTATTATCAGCTGTACCACTACCGGATCCACTATATGAGAAAAACAGGAAACGGATTCGCTATAATCCAGCTGAAACACATGATTATAGTAAACAAAAGCCAACGTTGCAAGAAATCAAACCAGGGCACTTTATCCTAGCAAATGACGCAGAAATAAAAGAGTATAAAAAAGGATTGAAATAAGTTGAAACGCTTCATAATTTTATTTGTTTCAAGTCTACTCTTAATTTTCTTAATGATGTATTTCAGATATGATGCGGACTACAAATTACGCTATTTAGTAGACGTAATGTGGTTGATTGGTGTCATCTATTTTGCGTTTGGTATATTTGGATTGTCCAATGTTAGACGATTGTTTCGTTCTATCGGATTTTCCTTTCAACGCTTTATGAGTAAAGATTTAACCCATGCATCTTATTATGATTATTACATGCAAAAAGAGAAACAAGATACAGTAACAGGTGTACCTGCACTGCTTGTGGGATTAATTCATATTATTATCTCACTTGTGATTTCATATCGATATTTCGTATAACAAAAATGGCAGCGCTACTTCGTAGCACTGCCATTTTTTTTTTTGTTGTTGTGTATGCATTAGTATGATAAACTATAAGAGAGGTTGATTTGAATGATAAAAGTAGTTACAACAAAACGAGATTTGAAGCAGTTTATTCGGTTTCCAAACACATTATATGAGGAAGATCCCCATTATGTACCGCCTCTTTTTTTTATTGTATATAAAGAACTCAAAAAAGTTGTTTTAAAAGATAAAACATATACAGCATTACTAGTTGTTAATAATCAACAAATTGTCGGACGCATGCTTTATACAATCGATAAAAGTAAGCATCAAGATCGTGATGTTGGCTACTTTTCCTTTTATGATATGATTCATGATATCAAGGTCAGTCAAGCGTTATTTGATTATATGACTCGGGATATGAGAGATAAAAATATTACGCACATTGAAGGCACTTTTGCACCGTATGATCCCGATACAAGACGGGGTATTTTAGTAAAGGGATTTGATGATGCGCCGGTTATCTTTACATCATACAATAAACCATATTATCAAGTGCACCTTGAAACACTCGGTTTTAATAAGGTATTAGATACGGTATCATTAAAAGCAGATGTAACTCCCGAAACAAAGAAACGGGTATCGACAATTAGTCGCTT
The DNA here is from genome assembly GCA_021736285.1 of Candidatus Izemoplasma sp. GTDB lineage: Bacteria > Bacillota_I > Bacilli_A > Izemoplasmatales > Izemoplasmataceae > JAIPGF01. The sequence goes on along the minus strand of JAIPGE010000019.1, from coordinate 8,448 downwards.
TTTTCAACGTAACCATAATGTACGTATGGACTATTTAGATTTTAACCAGTTACAAAGAGATATGGAAGATGTTCAAACTGTATTGAGTCAAGCTGATACGGAGATAATTTATCAAGACACACCTGATATGGCAATGATTGAACGTGCAGCTAGGCAATTAAAACTGTTCATAAATCCTAAAATGATTCTGATTGCTCGGGAAAATGACACCAATCGACCCGTTGCGTTTTGTTTAATATTGCCTGATTATCATCAAGTATTTAAGAAAATGAAGGGAAAACTTAAAATAATCACCTTTTTAAAAGAAAGGAAACACATTACTAGAGCGCGTGGTATGATGCAGTACGTTGTGCCTGAATATCAAAATTCGGGATTACTTGGTATGATGTTTGATACGATATATAATGTCTTTCAAGAAGCTGGTATCACAGATTTTGAAGCCGGGACAATTATTGAAGATAATCATAAGTCAATTGATGCATTTCAAAAATTTGGCGGAGAAATCAAAAAAGTTTATCGCATCTATGGAAAGGATCTTGATTAGTATGATTGCATTTATTCAGTTAATTGTAATATTTGCATTACCTATTTTCATTCTAAGACATAGTCAGTTTGTTATTACGAAATGGTTTGGTACAATTGGAACAGCATATTTGGCTGGGATTTTTGTCGCACTGGGTGTTTATTTACTGAATCAATTGGGAGTAATACTTACTTTGTCAACAGATATCGGTGAGATTGGTTCTCATTTAGCTATCAGTATTGCCATTCCGTTGCTATTATTTAGTGCCAATTTGCAAGAAGCTAAGAAATTATCTAAAACCGTCTTGTTATCGTTTGGCTCATTATTACTAGCAACGGTTATTGTGTCATCTTTGGTCTTTTTGTTTTATGCAAAAAACATTGAAAATGGCGCTGAACTATCAGGTATGGCAATTGGTGTATATACCGGCGGGACGCCCAATTTAAATGCCATTGGTAAAATATTTCAAGTTGATAATACAACAATTGGCATTGCAAACTTATCAGATATGATGATTGGGGCAGTCTTTTATGTGTTTTTACTGGTATTATGTAAACCGTTATTGTCTAAGATATTGCCACAAGATAAACATACGACGTATTTAAAAGAAACATCAATGATTGAAAATACTGATGATTTGAAATTGCAACATTTTAAACTTTCTACTGCATTATTTCGCCGTGTTATTCTTGCGTTCATCATCGCTATCGTTGGGGCTTTATTTGGTGTTTTTGCGTGGTATTTATTGCCACTCAATAGCAATTTAATTGATATTTTAGTGCCGACAATGATGATTACGGTTACTGTGTTAGGGATTGCAGGATCATTTAATAAGACTATCCGTGAAACAAAAGGAATGAATGTTGCAGGACAATATTTTATATTAGTCTTTAGCTTTGCATTGGCATCAAGTTTGGACTTTTCGAGAATGCAAACGATTTTCTTTAATATTCTAATCCTTTATGGCGGCATCACAATTGGTGTTTTTGTTCTACATACATTAATCAGCAAATTGTTACGGATTGGACCAGACTGTACCATGGTTACGTTGACGGCAGGGCTTTATGGACCAGCTTTTGTTCCAGCTATCACAAAACAAATAAAAAACGATGATTTGACTGTACCGGGTTTAATTACAGGTAGTATTGGCTATGCAGTTGGAACCTTTTTAGGCACACTACTCGTGCTGTTATATTTGGGGTGATACTATGCGTAAAACAGTTTTAATCAGTTTGTTACTTGTGCTCATTATTTTGCTTGTTTTTATAGTTGTCTATGGGTATCGTGGGAACACGATGACACACGACAAAATCTATCTCGATCGGTCTAGTCAACTTAATCTTACAAATACGATTGTATGTGAAAGTTACGATCGGGAAAAAATTACAACCTTCACTGAATATAAACAATTTCAAAAAGATTGTGGATTGATGTTTGATTATGGTATCGATAACACGTATTTTCAGACGGATGTTATTGTCGTTTATTTAATACTAGAGGAAGCCAATCATCCGACACAATTTTTTGATCATCCGTTTTCAACAAGACAAACTGAAATTATTAACTATCGTGTTGAAAAAACACCCAGAGATATTCCCGTTCTTTATCTCATATACGCGACAAAAGAAGATATCATTTCTGAAAACGTAATATTTGATCAAATACAGTAAAAAAATCCCGATGCCTATTGGTATCGGGATTTGTAATGATAAGACGTTTGGTCTATTAAAGGGTTAATTAAGATTGAATTAGTTGTGTAGAAGAGATCATAAAGTTCACTTTGCAGTACCAATTCATCTTCAACCATGTCGCGCAAGATGATACCTGTGTTTTCTATATTTGTCCCATTTAGAAAGGGATTGGTTGTTTTATCAAACACATAATCGTTGGTTGCGACTTTGTAAAGTGTTGTGTCATCAAATGTAGAATGATCAGTATAGTAAGCCAGTTGATTAGAAGCAATTAAGGCGTTAATCACAGAACCCTCTAATTCGACAGTTTTGATAATATTATCAAACGGCCACACATCATAAAGTGTACTTTTTGTAATTGTTGTGGCGTCACTAATGCTCGAACGGGTGCCACCATAATTATGAAAAGCAATATCACTTAAGGTTGCCTGAGCCATGACCTTTGTTAACCAATCTGATAAATCATATGTTGAATAGTAATCCCCGCTAACAATAATAGGGGTATTAAAAATCACATCTGTTTCAGCCAAATAAACTTCAATTTGGTTCGTTATAAGAGCATTGCTTTCTAGTAATAACGGTTCATTACGTGAAGAAAGATTAGTGGTTTCATAGGTTGAAATGAATCCTTCATTAAAATTAACCCGGACATAACCAACAACTTCCCCGTTTGCGCCGGACTGAATCTGGGGAATGCCGCCAAATAGATTGGTGGATTTTTGATGTGAGTGGGCGTTAAATATAACATCAACCCGTTCATTACCTTCTAGACCGATCAAATTTGGATTGATGTCACCTGATTCATGGGCAAGTGAAATAATCACGTCACAGTCTTCTTCAGTACGTAAATAATTACTATAGTAAGCAATTAATTCGACGCTGTTTTTAAATTCATAGCCTTCGACTCTTCTGGTTGCGATTGATTGTTCTAATGTATCCCCAATGGTGCCAATAATGCCTATTTTTTTATCGCCTTTTTCGATAATTGTATAAGGATCAATCAAGTTAGGGATATCTGTAGTACCTTGATAAAAAATATTTGCGCCAAGAAAGGGAAAATCTGCTTCACCATTATCAAGACTACCATCCCGGTATTCTAACAAAGTGTCTAATCCCCAATCAAATTCATGGTTGCCAATCACCATCGCATCCATTTCCATTAGATTTAATAATTCAATGGTTGATCCGCCAGTGTAATAATTTGATAAGGCAGAGCCTTGTAATAAATCTCCGCCACCAAGAAATAATACATTATCTGGGTTTTGTGCTTTTTTTGTTAGTATGAGGTTTCCGATTTGGGCTAAACCTAGTTCATCATCATTACCTAAAATAGCGCCATGGAGATCGTTTATATAATAAATATCGATATAATCAGTCACACCAGTTACTGGACTGTCATCTGGTTCAACACAGTCAATATGATTCGGATAGGTATTACAATCAATTGAATCATCAATGGGTTCATTTGTACATCCGACAAGGAATAAAAGCGTTAGTAGAACGATAAAAATGCGTTTTTTCATCTTTTCACCTTTTCTTTATAACATTAAATTATAACAGTTTTTACACAAAAAGACAATTGTTAATATTGTCTTTTAATTGATATCACATAAGGTGACATTGGATGATTAATAATGTGATGCATTGTGATATAATATATTTTTTTTGGTAGTGCTTCAAAATACGGAATGAGCTGTCGAGATTCTTCTTTACCAGCAATGTGTCCGACATAAATCACGATAAGAATCATGCCCTTTTCATTCAATTGTTCCAAAAGCGAATCAATGGCTTTTAAAGTGCTTTCAGCATGTGTGGTTATTGATTTGTCACCACCAGGTAAATATCCGAGATTAAACATCGCTAGATCAATTTTATCTTTGACATAGTTCTTGATGTTTGTGTGACTGTCTTTGATTAATTTTACATGATGAATGTTGTGTCCTAAAAGTAATGCTTCAGTGTTTTTAATGGCCATATCTTGAATATCAAAGCCATAAACATGATTAGATAATTGAGCTAAAAACAATGTATCATAGCCATTTCCGCAGGTCGCATCGACCACGACACTGTCTTGATTAATTTGCTTTTTAGCTAGGGTATGCGCAAACGTAACAATTCGATTCATAATGACCACCTCAGTTTATTTTAACGCGTATCTATTACTTTGTCTATAAGAATTAGATTGTAAGCAAACTAGTTGCTTGTTGTGCCTATTTGATGTATTATAAGAATGGATTAAAAAAGGAGTGAATTATGATGTTAGTAGAATTAAAAGCAAACGAACGTGTTCAAGATCATTTAGAAGATGGTAAAATTGCCGTTGTTAAATTTGCAACAACAACGTGCCCACCTTGTAAAATGGTGAAACCTGTTTTTGAAAAATTAGCGAAAAAATCTGAATTAGATAATGTGGTTTTTATAGCGGCCAATGCCAATGAGCACCCACAAGCACAAGAGTATGGTGTATCAAGTGTGCCAACACTACTATTCTTTAAGGGTAGCAAAGTTTTAGGACAAAATGTTGGATTTGTACCGGAAAAGCCATTACAAGATTTTTTGAAGAAATTAGAGCGCGATGAATTACCTGCAAGTTAAATAAAACCAAATGAAACCAAATGAAACTCAGGACTATTCCTGAGTTTTTCTTTTTGCCGTGCGTTTTATATCGATTTATGGTACACTAAAAGTAACTACTTAAAGAAAGGAGTATGCTATGAACTCAATATCCATTGCCATCTATTTAGATGTCGAAAATATTCAAGGTATGATTAATTTTGAAGATTTACTTGATGACATTCGTTTAAAAGTAATTAATGAATTCAATGATATCGATAAAGTTGTGTTTGGACTCAAAAAAGCGATTGGCGAAAGTAATAATTTAAGACGATTTCGCGGTCAATTGAGTGAACTTAATTTTACGATTGAAGATGCACCACATATAACGAATAAAAAAAATCGTGCGGATTTAATTATTAGTGTGGATGCTTTAGAGAAACTACATGTTGGTAATCCGTCATTTGATATGTTTGTGTTTTTAACAAGCGATTCGGATTATTCTATTGTAATGAATACATTAAGACGTTTCAATAAACAAGTTTGGTTGATAGGGACAGAAGAAGACTCGCAACGCATTGTCTTTAAATCATCGACCGACCAAATATTAATTATTGATGACTACAAAGTTATTCAAAACAAGCAAACAAATGGATCTCGCAAAGCAACCAATAAGCAAACTGGTTTTAATAAAATAAAACCATTCTTGACAAACCAATTAAATCAACGGGCCTTAGCGGCCATTTTAAAAGTTATGCGTTCTTATCAAGAAGAGAAAGTCTATACGACACTTGATACGAACAATCGATTTCGTCAAATTGATCGGAATTTGAATTTAAGTCAAACCAATTTTAAGAAATTTAAAGTTATTTATCGTGTATTAGAAGAAGCAAAAGTGATTGAATTTGAAGAAAATTCATCACACCGTTTTACAATAAACGATAAACAAAAAGTTACAAATTACCTAAATATGGTGTTACAAAGTGAAAACAAATCATAAATTTTTTATTTAATGTTTCATATTTTAGTTAAAATATGATAAAATAATTATACTAATTCATTAGTTGAAAGGGGCGAAATTATGAATGACATCACAATTCGTAAAGCACGAGAAACAGAAGTATCAAAAGTTTTGTACTTTATTGAAGCACTTGCTAAGTATGAACGGATGCGTAAATACGTTAAAGCAACAGAAGAAGATATATTAAATAATGTATTTAAAGAAAAACGCGCTGAAGTTATATTCTTATGTAGAGATGATGAACCAATTGGATTTGCCGTTTATTATTACGCGTTTTCAACCTTTTTAGCAAGACCAACACTGTTCTTAGAAGATTTTTATGTTGAAAAAGATGAACGGGCTAATGGATTTGGCCATAAGGTCTTATCATGGCTTGCGAAAGAAGCACTTGATAACAATTGTCAACGATTCGAATGGAACTGTCTTGAATGGAACAAACCATCAATGCGCTTTTATGAAGCACTTGGGGCAAAACCATTACGCGGATGGGTTCCTTATCGACTTGATGATAAAGAATTACAACGATTAGCTGAAGAAGCAAAAGAGGCCTAGCCTCTTTTTTTTATGCAGAAAAATGAATTGTGAGCATTTAAATAAATGTGAAACCGCTACCATAGACTCATACAAACGCTTTTATGATATACTAAGAGTACGATATAAAAGGAGGAAATTATGCGAAAATTACGATTGATTTTTGTATTATTATTAAGTTTTATTACAATAACAACAATTAAACAGATAGAAGTACATGCAGCCGATGCATCTACACTGATTGTACATTACCACCGTTTTGATCCAAATTATTCTGGTTGGAGTTTATGGCTTTGGCCTGAAACACCATCGCCAGGTGATGGAAATAACTACCAATTTAATGGAGAAGATGATTTTGGAAAAGTGTTAACCCTCGATTTAACAACGACCAATCTTGATGGGGCAACATCAATTGGTTTCCTTGTTCGTGATGGTAGTTGGAATAAAGATGTTGCAATTGACCGCTTTATTGATATGACAAGTCCTAATGCGAGTGGAGAAGTACATGTTTATTTAGTGAGCGGTGATCAAACTATTTATTATGATGAAGATAGTGTTGATATCAGTCACCGTGCGAGCAATGTGAATTTCCAATCGACGACAGAAATTACATTTCAAAGTAGTAAGTTAATTTCTCAAACGGATGTTACTGTCACAGAAAATGAGGCGAATGTTTCTTTTAGTAATTTTGCTATTGACAGTAGTGGTAACACAACATTAGAACTTGATAGTGCGATTGATTTAACTAATGAATATGAACTTACTGTTGATTTTAATGAAGTTGGTGAAATACCTAAAACGTATAAAATTGGGTTCACTGGTTTATATGGAACTAGTGAGTTTAATCAAGTTTATGCGTATGATGGAGAACTAGGCGCACTATATTCAAACGATAGTACAACATTTAAATTATGGGCCCCCATCAGCAGTGATGTGACGTTGAACCTATATCATGTTTCACATACAGCAACACAAACAGACTATAACGGTGTATCAGGAGAAGATACACCTTATACAGTAGAACAGATGACCTTACAGGATAAAGGCGTATGGGAAGTAACGATTGATGGCGATTTACATGGGACGTACTATACATTTAATGTCACAAACAGTGGCACAACTTATGAAGTATCAGACCCTTATGCCTTTTCAACAGGTATTAATGGATTAAGAAGTATGGTTGTTGATTTTGATCAATTAGATCCAGTAGGTTGGAACGATACAACAGTACCGAATACAATTGAAAGTTACAACGATGCGATTATTTATGAACTTCATGTTCGCGATTTCACAACTCATTCATCGTGGAATGGAACGGATGCTTACCGGGGTAAATTCTTAGGATTAACGGAGAGCGGGACGACATATCAAGGCGTATCTACTGGATTAGATCATATCATCGAACTGGGTGTTACACATGTTCAGTTGTTGCCTGTATTTGACTTTGGCGCTGCGGTTGATGAAACCCAAATTGATGATCCAGATTATAGTGGTAAAAAGGATACTATTTTTAACTGGGGATACATGCCAGAAAACTTTAATACTGTTGAAGGAAGTTATTCTACAGACCCTTACAATGGGATGGCACGAGTAACTGAGTTCAAACAATTAATTCAAACGTTTCATGAGAATGACATCCGTGTAATTATGGATGTCGTGTATAATCACCACGGACGAAGTGCCGATTCAAACTTTGATTTAATTGTCCCAGGATATTATTTTAGAAAAACCGAAGATGGCCAATTCAGCAATGGATCAGGTACGGGGAATGAAACAGCATCAGAAAATTATATGATGCGTAAATTCATGGTTGATTCAACAGCTTTTTGGGCAGAGGAGTACGATATAGGTGGTTTCCGTTTTGACTTAATGAAACTACATGATGTTGAAACAATGAACGCAATCACAGACAAATTACATCAAATTGATGAAGACATATTGGTTTTTGGAGAACCATGGACTGGTGGAACCAGTTTATTACCAGAAGAACTAAGTGCATATAACGCTAACCTTGATCACATGCCGGATGTTGCTGTGTTTAATGATGACACGCGCGATGGTATTAAAGGTAGTGTCTTTGAAGAAGATGGCATTGGATTCATTCAAGGCGACAGTAGTGTTGATGAACG
>JAIPGE010000018.1 GCA_021736285.1 Candidatus Izemoplasma sp. | reverse complement strand
TAGGTAACAAAGTTAACATTTCCAACACCAATATCAAAGATACTATTTCCTGTTAAGCGGAATCCATAAGTCATTGCTAATGCTTGGACAAATGCCATCCCGATTGCTAAATAACGTGTTAGTTGATTGACTTTACGTTTTCCAGCTTCGCCTTCTTCTTGCCATTCTTTTAAGATTGGAACAATGTCCATCTGTAATAATTGAACGACAATTGAGGCAGTAATATATGGCCCAATACCTAGGGCAATAATACTGTAGTTTTTAAGGGCATTTCCGGTGAATGCGTTGGCAATACCTAAAATACCACTGTCTGCTTGTTCAAAGAAACTACTGATGATGTCAGGATTAACGAGGGGGATGTGTATATAAGTTGCTGTCTTATAAATGAGAAAGGCAAGGAATGTAAATAAAATCTTCTTCATGACTTCTTTATTTTTTAATGCTGCAACTATACTCTGCATCTAAATCACCTCGACGCTTCCACCAACTGCTTCAATTTTCTCTTTCGCAGATTGACTAAATTTGTTGGCTTTAATATCTAACTTAACAGTTAATTCACCATCACCTAAGACTTTAAGCCCATCAAGATTGCGTTTAATGAGACCATCATTTTTCAAAACTTCTGATGTAATAACAGTACCATCTTCATAATTATTTAATTCTTTTACATTGACAACCGCGTATTCTTTACGGAAGTAATTGTTAAACCCAACTTTACGTAGACGTTTGAATAATGGTGTTTGTCCACCTTCAAATCCAGGACGAGTTCCGCCTCCTGAGCGTGAATTTTGTCCCATTTGTCCGCGACCAGATGTTTTACCAATGCCGCTTCCTGGACCTCTACCTTTACGTTTTCTATTTTTTGTTGAACCAGGAGTTGGTCTTAAACTATTTAAATCCATGATTTTCCCTCCTACTTCTCTTGTACTTTGACTAAATGTGCAATTGAACGTACCATACCACGAATGGTTGGTGTGTCTTGTCTAACAACAGTTTTCTGTAACTTATTTAAGCCGAGCGCTTTTACAGTTTTACGGTGGTTTGGTTTTGCGCCGGTTGTGCTTCTCACAAGTGTAATATGTAATTCAGCCATTAGTGTAAGATCTCCTCAACACTCATGTCACGTGTTCTTGCGACTTGCTCTGCTGTTCTTAAACGATTTATTGCATCGAATGTTGCACGTACAATATTAATTGGGGTGTTTGATCCTAAGTTTTTACTTAAGATATCTTCAACACCAGCTAATTCAAGTACGGCCCGCACTGCACCACCAGCAATGACACCAGTCCCACCAACAGCAGGTTTTAAGAATACTTCTCCACCTGAATATTTCCCTGTAATTTGATGCGGAATGGTTTTTCCGTACATTGGTATTTTTACTAGATTATTTTGGGCATCTTGGATTGCTTTCTTAATTGCATCTGGTACTTCTTGTGCTTTTCCAGTGCCAAATCCAACACGTCCTTTTCTATCACCGATTACAACAAGCGCGCTAAAACGGAACCGACGTCCACCTTTAACAACTTTTGTAACACGGCTAATATTGACAACTCGCTCTTCGTATTGCTTTGGTTGGCGTCTACGGCGAGGTCTTCTTTTACGATTATTTTTGTCTTGCATTGGCTAACCTCCTTAGAATTTCAATCCTGCATCACGTGCAGCATCAGCTAATGCTTTAACGCGACCGTGGTATTTATATCCACTACGATCAAAGACAACACTTTTGATATTGTTTTCCAAAGCGCGTTTTGCGATTTTTTCTCCAACCACAGTCGCTGCTTCTTTATTTCCACCATTATCTATTGTATCATCTTTTTCAACTGTCGATGCGCTCGCAAGTGTCACGGCATTAATATCATCAATAACTTGTGCATATAGATTATTGTTTGACCGATACACACTTAACCGTGGACGAAGTGGTGTCCCGACCATTGATTTTCTTGCTCTTATGTGACGTTTCTTTCGCATACTATTTCTCGATTTTTTCTTAATCATAATCAACACTCCTAACTGCTACTTAGCAGTTTTTCCTTCTTTTCTACGTACATGTTCATCAACGTAGCGAATTCCTTTTCCAAGATACGGTTCTGGTGGACGAACCTTTCTTACATTTGCAGAGAATTCTCCGACTTGTTGTTTATCAATTCCTGAAACTGTGATTGCGGTGTTTTTCTCCACAGCCACTTCTAATCCCTCAGGAATATCCATATTAACTTCGTGTGAATAACCTGCACTAATCACAAGGACTTTCCCTCTAACTTGTGCTCGGTATCCTACACCAATCATTTTTAATTCTTTTTTATATCCTTCTGTAACACCGTCAACCATATTATTAATAATAGCACGGGTTGTTCCGTGAATCGAACGGTGTATTTTTGATTCAGATGGTCTTTCTACGATGACTTCCTGGTCGGTCACTGTAACACTCATATCACTATGATGTGAAAATTCAAGTGATCCTTTTGGACCCCTAACAGTAACCGCGCTTCCATCAACAGTGACAGTCACACCTTCAGGAATAGCCACTGGCTTTTTACCAATACGACTCATTTTTTTACCTCCTGTTTGATTACCATACGTACGCGATAATTTCCCCACCAACACGTTGTTTACGTGCCTCACGGTCGGTCATAACACCTTGCGATGTTGAAATCACGGCGATACCTAGTCCATTTAATACTTTAGGAATTTCGTTTGTTTTTGCATACACTCTAAGTCCTGGCTTAGATATGCGTTTTAATCCTTTCACAACGCGCTCATCTTGTAAATATTTCAATGTTACTCGAAGCACATTTTGAGGATGTTTTTTAATTTCTTTAAAGTCTGTCACATACCCTTCTTTTTTCAATAACTCAGCAATTTCTACTTTGAGTTTTGAAGCGGGAATATCAACAGTCGCTTTCTTCATTTGATTTGCATTTCGGATACGGGTTAACATATCTGCGATAGGATCTGTCATTACCATGAAATTTTTCCTCCTTCCAATTGCTTGGAATATAATTTATTTAAGCCTACCAGCTTGCTTTTCTAACGCCTGGTATTTGTCCTTTATACGCTAATTCACGGAAACAAATACGGCACAATTGAAACTTTTTATAAACACTATGTGGTCTCCCACAACGTTTACAACGTGAATATTCTCTTGTTGAGAACTTCGCTTTTCTTTGTTGTTTTACAACCAGTGATTTTTTTGCCATTAGTTTCCTCCTTATTTCTTAAACGGCATGCCGAGTTGTTTGAGCAATTCTAGTCCTTCAATATCTGAATTAGCCGTTGTAACAATTACAATGTCCATGCCGCGGACACGATTGACTTTATCATAATTTATCTCTGGGAAAATTAATTGCTCTTTAACACCTAATGTATAATTTCCACGACCATCAAACGCTTTGTTTGATATCCCTTGGAAGTCTCTAACACGTGGCAGTGCCACAGCGATTAATTTATCCAAAAATTGATACATTCTCTCACCGCGCAATGTCACTTTACATCCGATTGCCATTCCTTCACGAATTTTGAAGTTCGCAATCGATTTTTTAGATTTTGTAATGACTGGCTTTTGTCCAGTTAATTGCATTAATTCATCAACCGCGTCATCTAATGCTTTAGTGTTATCTTTTGCATCTCCAACACCCATGTTAACAACGATTTTTTCAACGCGAGGTGCTTCCATTATTGATGAATAATTAAATTTTTCAACCAATGCTTGACGCACTGAAGTTTGATACGATTCTTGTAAGCGATTCATGTTAAAAGCCTCCTTTCTGATTAGTCTAATACCTCACCAGATTTTTTAGAATATCTCACTTTGCGTGTTACTTGTTTTTTCTTGACAGTTTCAGTGATGGTTTTATAGCCAACACGCGTTGGTCCATTTTTCCCATCAACAATCATAACATTTGATGCATGTATTGGTGCTTCATATTCCATGATGCCACCTTCAGGATTATTTTGAGTAGGTTTCGCATGTTTTTTAATAATATGAACACCTTCAATGATTACTTTGTTCGTTTTTGGAAAAACTTTTAATACTTTTCCTTCACGATTTAGGTTCGCACCGCTAATAACTTTAACAGTATCGCCTTTTTTAATTTTCATCTTGTAACCTCCTACTCTATAATACTTCTGGAGCTAGTGACACGATTTTCATAAATCCTGCTTCACGTAACTCACGTGCTACCGGTCCAAAAATACGGGTTCCTTTTGGACTCTTGTCTTCGTTAACAATTACAGCAGCATTATCATCGAATTTGATATAACTTCCATCTCTACGACGGGCACCTGATTTTGTCCGTACAATCACAGCCCGTAAAACGTCTCCTTTTTTGACCGTTCCGCCAGGAGTTGCTTGCTTTACAGTAACTGTTATAATATCACCAATATTGGCGTATTTGCGTCCTGTTCCCCCTAAAATCTTAACTGCTAAGACTTCGCGAGCACCAGAATTATCCGCTACTTTTAATCTTGATTCTTGTTGAATCATCCTAAGAACCTCCTTTTAAGCTCTCCTACATTTATTAAGAGCGTGTTTCCACAACTTCTAATAAACGGAATCTTTTCGTTTTTGATAATGGACGTGTTTCCATAATACGTACTTTATCGCCAACTTTTGCATTATTTTGTGCATCATGACAAGTGTATTTTTTGGTTTGTTTAACACGTTTTCCATATAATTGATGTTTTTTATATGTTTCTACTAAGACAGAAATTGTTTTGTCGTTTTGATCGGCAACAACCATTCCTGTTAATACTCTACGACTATTTCGTTCCATATTGATCTCTCACCTCTATTTAGCGCGCTCATTAAGCACAGTTTTCATACGAGCGATCGCTTTCTTTACTTTTCCAATGCGAGCAGTATTTTCAAGTTGACCTGTCGCTTGTTGAAAACGAAGATCAAATAGTTCTCTTTTCAATTCAGAAATCTCATCATTGATTTTCGTAGTGTCCAATTCTCTAATCTCATTAGCTTTCACTAGAATCACCACTCTCTCGTTTTACAACTTTGGTTCGAACAGGTAGTTTATGAGAAGCTAAACGCAATGCTTCGCGTGCAATTTCTTCATTGACACCACCGACTTCAAACATAATTGTACCACGTTTTACTACTGCCACAAATCCGTCAGGAGCTCCTTTACCAGAACCCATTCTGACTTCTAATGGTTTCGCGGTTTTCGCAATGTGCGGGAAAATCCGAATCCATACTTTCCCTTGACGTTTCATAAAACGGGTTAATGCAATCCGAGCTGACTCAATTTGACGGCTGCTTATCCAAGCACCCTCCATTGATTTTAGCCCGTAATCACCAAAATTTATTTCGATGCCACCTTTTGCTTTACCTTCATATGATACACGATGAGGACGGCGATATTTGGTTCTTTTTGGAGTTAACATTAGTTTCTCCCTCCTCTTTTTTTAGCCGGTAAAATTTCGCCTTTATAAATCCACACTTTAATACCTAATTTCCCATAAGTAGTACGTGCTTCAACAGCGGCATAGTCGATGTCTGCACGGAATGTGTGTAACGGTACATTTCCTTCTGAGTACCCTTCACTACGTGCCATCTCTGCGCCACCTAGACGACCTGCGACCATTGTTTTGCATCCTTTAGCGCCAGCACGCATTGCACGCTGAATCCACATTTTTTCGTCACGACTAAATGATGCGCGATTTTCTAATTGGCTTGCAATATTATCTGCGACCAATTTTGCATCTAAATCCGGCTTTTTAATTTCTTGGATATTAATATATACTTCTTTACCTGTTAAGGTTTGTAATTTTTCTACAACGGCATTCTTGATGCTGCTGCCACGACCGAAAACCATCCCTGGTTTTGCTGTGTGGACAGATACGATAATGCGGTTTTTCATCCGTTCAATTTCAATTCTTGAAACAGCTGCATTTTCATAAAATTCTTCTAATAATGTGCGAATTTTAAGATCTTCATGTAATAACTCTGCAACGTCATTTTTATCCGCATACCAGCGAGAATCCCAATCTTTAATAATTCCTAATCTCAATCCGACTGGACTTACTTTTTGACCCAATGTGATTCCCTCCTTTACTCTTTCTCAGCCACAACAGCTGTGATGTGACTAGTTCGTTTATTAATCGCTGTAGCTCTACCTTGTGCACGTGGTCTAAAACGCTTTAATGTAGGGCCTTCACCGACATATATCTCTTTAACGAAAAGATTGTCTGTGTCCATATTGTAATTATGTTCTGCATTTGCAACAGCGGACTTAATTACTTTAGCAACAACAGGTGATGCTTTTCTTGGTGTAAGTTGGAGAATCGCTAATGCTTCTGGCACAGCTTTCCCTCTGATTAAATCAAGCACCAATTTAACTTTACGAGAAGAGATTCTCACCATTTTTGCTTGTGCTTTGGCTTCCATTATGCAATTCCTCCTCGTTTAGTTGCTTTCTTTTCTTCTTTGTTATGTCCTTTGAAAGAACGTGTTGGAGCGAACTCTCCTAATTTATGTCCAACCATATCTTCTGTAACATACACAGGAATATGTTCTTTTCCGTTATATACTGCGATTGTGTGTCCGACAAACTCTGGGAAAATCGTTGAACGACGTGACCATGTTTGTACCACACGCTTTTTGTTTTGTTCGTTTAATGCTTCAATTTTTGTCATCAAATGATCGTCACAAAAAGGTCCTTTTTTTAATGAACGTGCCATACTGAGTTCCTCCTCTCCTATTTACGACGGCTAACGATTAAACGGTCGCTAGCTTTTTTCGATTTTCTAGTTTTAAGTCCAAGTGCTGGTTTACCCCAAGGTGTAACAGGTGATTTCAGACCAATTGGCTGACGTCCCTCTCCACCACCATGTGGATGATCGTTTGGATTCATAACAGAACCCCGAACAGTAGGTTTAATCCCTCTGTGTCTATTTTTACCAGCTTTACCACGATTCACTAATTCGTAATCTTGATTACCAACTTCGCCGATGGTAGCGCGACATGATCCAAGAATTTTACGACGTTCACCACTTGTTAATTTAACAAGTACATAGCGTTCTTCGCGGCCAATAATTTGTGCTTTCGCACCTGCACTACGTGCAAGTTGTCCACCTTTACCAGGTTTTAATTCTAAGTTGTGAATAAACCGTCCAACAGGAATCTTATTCATTGGTAAGGTGTTTCCAACAACGATATCAGCACCTTCACCGGACTCAAGTGTCATTCCAACTTCTAATCCTTTTGGTGCGATGATATAACGTTTTTCTCCATCGACATACTGTAACAATGCAATGTTTGCACTACGGTTTGGATCGTATTCAATCGTTGCTACTTTTGCAGGAATGTTGTCTTTATCACGTTTGAAATCGATGATTCGGTATTTACGTTTTGCTCCACCACCGTGGTGGCGTACCGTAATTCTACCTTGGCTATTGCGACCTGACTTTTTAGGAAGTGGTTTCAATAACGACTTCTCTGGTTTTTTCGTTGTGATGTCAGAATAATCCAAACTTGTCATATGTCGCTGACCATTGGTCATCGCTTTATATTTTTTTAAAGCCATATGAGATCCTCCTTTGCTTTATGCTTCGAAGATTTCAATCTTGTCACCTTCAGCTAATGTTACAATAGCTTTTGTCATGACAGGTTTGAAACCTGAGTGTTGTCCAACACGTTTCTTTTTGCGTGCGCTTTTAAGCTTATTAACTTTTGTGACTTTAACGTCAAACAGTTCTTCAACCGCTCTTCTGATTTGAATTTTGTTTGCGCGTTTGTCAACGTTAAATGTGTATTTGTTATCTTGTTCAGAAAGTAACATTGTTTTTTCTGTGATAATTGGGTGTTTGATAATTTCACTCGCTCTCATTATCCAAGCACCTCCTCATAATTTTTCACAGCAGCCTCTGTCAACACAACTGTTTTGTATTTTAGTAAGTCATACACACTTGCATGTGCAACAGTTGCTAGTGTAATGTTTGGAATGTTGCGTGCTGCTAAGACTAAGTTATCACTTAATGTTTCAACAACAAAAATAACTTTACCTGCTAATTTTAGATTATTAAGTACCGCAATCATTTCCTTTGTTTTCATGCTGTCTAGCGCTAAATCATCTAAGACAATTAATGCTTGGTCTTGTAATTTAGAACTTAATACGCTTTTCAATGCTAAACGTCTAACTTTACGATTTACTTTTAATGTATATTTGCGTGGGGTAGGACCAAATGTTGTTCCTCCGCCAACCCATATAGGTGAACGGTTAGAACCAGCACGAGCTCGTCCTGTCCCTTTTTGTCTCCAAGGTTTTGCGCCACCTCCGGAAACTTCGCTACGTCCTTTCACTTTGTGTGTTCCTTGACGCATACCAGCACGTTGTGATTTAACAACATCATAAACTGCCTGTGTATTGGGTTCAATTCCAAATACTTGATCGTTTAATGTGATGTCACCAGCAACGTCACCGTTTTGATTCATCAATGCAACTTTTGGCATTTTAAATCCTCCTTTCGAAAGTGGTTATTCTTGAGCTTCTTCAGCTTCAGTTTCAGTTTTTACAGTAAAGTCTTCAGGATTTAACGGTGCGATAGTGTCTTGACTAACGGCACGTTTTACGAAGACCAACCCTTTTTTCGGTCCAGGTACTGATCCTTTTACAAGTAATAAGTTACGTTCTAAATCAACTGTCACCACTTGTAAGTTTTGAATCGTTACTGTTTCATGTCCCATATGTCCTGGTAAGTTTTTACCGGGGCGTACATGGTTTGGATCAATTGGTCCCATTGAACCTGGTCCACGATGATAATGACTACCGTGACTCATTGGTCCGCGTGATTGATTATGCCGCTTGATTGAACCAGCAAATCCTTTACCTTTTGAAGTACCCGTTACGTCAATAACTTCGCCTTCTTCAAATATATTTACCCTAATCTCTTGACCTACTTCGAAGTTATATAATTCGTTTCCAGTAACTTCTCTTAAGTAGCGCTTAGGATCTGCATCAGCAGCTGCTAAATGACCTAATTCAGCTTTGTTAGCTAACTTGATACGTTTATTTTTGAAGCCTAATTGGATGGCTTCATATCCATCTTTTTCTAAAGTTTTCTTTTGAAGAACAACATTTGGTTCACAACTTACAACTGTAACAGGTACTAATTCTCCTGCTTCATTGAAAACTTGTGTCATTCCAACTTTTGTCCCTAAGATACCTTTGGCCATGAGTAAACCTCCTTGTTATAGTTTTATTTTAATACGATGTCGACACCAGATGGTAAATCTAGGTGCATTAAGCTATCGATTGTTGCCGGAGTAGGATCCGAAATATCGATAAGACGTTTGTGTGTCCGTCTTTCAAATTGTTCACGAGATGTTTTATTAACGTGAACACTACGCAAGATTGTAAAAATTTCTTTTTCTGTTGGCAGTGGTACAGGTCCACTAATTTTAGCGCCTGTTTTCTTCGCCGTTCTCACAATTTTTTGCGCCGATTGATCTAATAATCTGTGATCATAAGATTTCAATCTAATTCTAATTCTTTGATTTGCCATGTTTTCCTCCTTTTTCTGCCTATTTTCTTGAAATAGACTTGCTCCATGGAAATTACCTGACTACCAAGACAACGCCTCTCGGTGTGTCAGCAACCTCCCACTTCGTTGCCTGACTCAAACGTGAGTCTTTGACATATTACCAAAAAAGGATTTACAATGCAAGTACTTTTATCATTTATTTTCAAATTCTTTCCTTATTATATATATAGGGGCGAAAAGCAGGGTAAAACAATCAATAATTGCATAAAAAGATTGATCTATGCTATACTATGTTTGTAACATATGTTACCAAAGGAGTGAGTTTATGCAGTTACATACCGTACCATTACTAAAAAATGCCAAGGTAGATTTACGTGACATTGATATTGTCTCTTATCCAAAAGGGTATACGATTGAACAAGAAGGAAACATGAGCACATACATTGGAATAGTCTTAAGTGGATCTATTGTTGTAAAGTCATACTCATTAGCAGGTCATACCTTTATCATCCGAACACTGACAGAAGGGATGATGTATGGCGATGTTTTAATATACGGTAGTCATACCAAAGTATATCCAGGGACACTCATTGCTAGAGAACATACGCAAATTGCTAAACTCAAAAATAATCTTTTTAAACGCTGGCTCAATGAATCAGCACAGTTACTCACCAACTATTTAAAATTATTGAGTGATAAAACATTTGAACTAAATAATAAAAACAAACTCTTAAGTCAAGACACCTTAAGAGATAAAATCTTGTATTATTTGTATGAACAAAAGAAACTTCAAGACTCAAATATTGTCACCTTGGATCAATCTAAAGAAGAGTTAGCTGAAGCTCTTTATGTCAGACGTCCTTCATTGAGCCGTGAACTTGCTAAAATGAAAAATGAAGGATTGATTGATTATGACCGACATACGATTACGATTAAAGTAAATTGATGCTGTCTTATCTATAAAATTTTGCTCTATATAGATGACACCTTTTACATGTGCAAAAGGTGTCATCATTATTTTTCAATATATAATATACCGATTGTTCCAGCGCCACAATGCGTTGATATTGTACAACCAGCTTCTGTCTCATAAATGGTGTCAATATTCATCTTATCTTCAAGTTCTTTACGAATATAAATCGCATTATTGTCAGCTTTCGAATGCGTGATCATCATATATGCCGAATCAATATTATCTTGATTCATGACAGTTTCATTAATCATATAGCGAATCGCTTTACGCATGGCACCTGATATTTTTTTACCAACAATCATTTGCCCATCAACAACTTTGATTAACGGATGTAAGCGTAACATGTTGCCCATAAAATTACTGAGTACATTTAATCTTCCACCCTTATATAAATAATCCAATGTGTCAATCACAAACTGGCTTCTGATTTTAGGAATCAGTTCTTGAATCATATATTTTATTGTCTCAATGTCTTTGTTTGCTTGAATCATATCTGATGCTTTTAACAATAATAATCCCGTGCCACTTGATAAATTAGCGGAATCGATTATGTGAATATCGTCGCTTTCTAATAAATTTTTAGCTAAGTTAGCACTTTGAAATGTGCCTGATAATCTAGCCCCGATCCCGATATATAAGATTTGATACCCTTGGTCTAAATACTTGCTAAATACCACTTCAAATTCACCTGGTGAAATTGCTGCACTTTTAGGTAATTCACCTTTGTTTTCAACTTTTTGATACATTTCTTCAACACTTAAGTTAACCCCATCTAAATAATGTTCTTCTCCAAAAGACACATGCATGGGTATTGCTTCAATTTGCCGTTCCTTTAATATGTCCCTCGTTAAATCACAAGTACTGTCAGATATTAATTTTATGGGTTTCATCTAATCCGCCTCCTATATCACGATACATTATATCATAATTCATTAAATAATATAACGCATTATTCAACAATTGTTAATGTTAATTTAGAAGTCTTATCCTTTCCTTTTTTTCAGTGATATTGCTATAATAAATGTATGAAAGTGAGTGATACAATGATAAAGCATCCCGCATTTAATGATTCACATCTCCATTTACTTGGTCTCGGATATGTTGAAACAATGGTTGATTTGTCTTCTTATACATCAATCGCAGACACATATAACATTACGTTAGATCAAAACATCATTTTTGGTCGTGGGTGGCACCAAGATCAATTTATTGAAAAGCGGTATCCAACCAAAGAAGATTTAAACACCATATCAACTGAAAAACCAGTGATATTTTTACGGGTATGTGGACATGTACTTGTTTGTAACGATAAAGCGATGGCAGTCGCCGGTGTGACATCTCAAACACCACAAGTATCTGGTGGTGCGTTCAATTATGATACAGGCGTATTTTCTGAAGATGCAATGCGGATGATTAAAGATATTTTAGAAAAACCCGATAAAGCAGCTGTAAAAGAAATGCTTTTATCAGGTCAAAAACAACTCTTTGAAAATGGCATTACGCAATGTGCAAGTGATGACTTTTCAATATTAGATGTGCCTTATGAAATGGTTCTTGAAGCACTTCAAGAATTATATGCTTCTGGAGAGATGACAATTAGATTAACAGAACAAGTCAATTTACCTAAAGTCTCCTTGTTAAAAGACTTTTTAAGCAAAAACTATCATAATCTTCACTTTGGTAATTTCAAAATGGGACCACTTAAATTATTAGCTGATGGAAGTTTGGGTGGTAGAACTGCCTTTCTAAATGCCCCTTACACTGATGATTCTTCGACAAGAGGCATTAAAGTGTTTGATGACGATAAATTAGAGGAATTAATTTACTTAGCTGATAGTCACGGCATGGATGTGGCAATCCACGCCATTGGCGACGCGATTATTGATACCATTTTAGATACATTTAAAAAAGTAACTGAAAGAACCGGTAGAACCAATCACAGACATAGTTTAATCCATGCCCAACTTGCGACAAAGAAACAAATTAAACGGATGAAACAAATGGGTATCATGCCAATCGTTCAACCTATTTTCATTAATAGTGATTTACCAATTATTGAATCAAGACTAGGCAAAGCACGTACCAATGAATCTTATCTTTTTCATACCATGTTAAAAGCAGGGTTGAATGTTGGTTTCAGTACGGATGCCCCTGTTGAACCAGTTAACCCATTTTATAATATCTATACTGCTATGACACGTAAATCAATTAAACATCCCCAATTAGACCACTTTGATAATGATGGTTTATTTACATACCAAAGTGCACTTGATTGTTATACTATCAACAATGCATACCACTCCTACGATGAAGATAATGTCTTCAATGACTATATTGTTTTAAACAAAGATCCAAAAACAGCGGAAAGTGATGAGTTACTAACGACTAGTGTATTAGAAACTTACCTAGATGGAACATTGGTATACAAAAAACAGTAAATCTTAATCGATTTACTGATTTTTATATAGATAATTTTTTTCAAAGAAAAATTGTAATCGAGCACTTTAATGTGTATACTAATGTTACGGCAAGCGATTAGGTGATTGGTAAAAAATAGGACGAATAAAAGGGAGAAAAGTTTATGTTTTCATACAAAACATCAGAAGAAAAACTCCAAGCTCTAAAGTCAGCACTAGATGCTGTGAGTGCTCATATCGCTATTAAAGATTTGAATGGAACCTATATCTATACCAATAAGCTTGCTGATAATTACTATCAAAAAAAATATGATACAATTGTTGGAATGAACTACAAAGAGCTTTATTCAGAATCAGAACAAAAAGTTGTTGCAGCATTAGATCAGGAAGTATTACAAAAAGAGAAAACCATCAATAAGACAATTCAAATTGATACGGATGAGGGCTATATATTCGTTGATTCATTTCGCGCACCTGTCTATAATGACAGTGGTGAAATTATTGGAATCATCTCAATTGGACAAGATGCGACGGAACGAGAAAAAACAATAAGAGAACTCAAAGAAACAATTTTAGAACTAAAAAAAATGAATGTTAAATATATGAATTTATCTTGTGAACCTGCTCCCACCACTTAATGAAAATCATTTGAAAGGGGGGGCTTCTCGAGTAATGCGCGCTAGTGCGCGCAAATGGATCGAGCTTTTGAGTCTGTCCCGTACTCATTATGTAAGTATGTTGAAAGACCTTGGGTCGCGATATTGATTGCGGCGTTAAGGTCTCTATCCATCTTGTTTCCACACGCACATGAATATACGCGTTGTGAGAGTGGGATATCGTGA
>JAIPGE010000017.1 GCA_021736285.1 Candidatus Izemoplasma sp. | reverse complement strand
ATATTTACAAATAATGAATGATGAACAAACATTGGTCTTATTAAGTGGTCATCCCCTCGGATTATTTGCATCTTCTAAAGATGCACCCCGTGTTATCTTAACCAATGGCTTGATGGTAGGTACCTTTAATGATTTAGATCATTGGAGTCGTGCGGCTCAACTTGGTGTTGCAAACTACGGACAAATGACAGCCGGAGGATGGATGTATATTGGTCCGCAAGGCATTGTTCATGGAACCTATTCAACATTGCTAAATGCGGGACGTTCTAAATTAAATATCCCTGAAGATGAAGATTTAAAAGGGAAATGTTTTGTTTCTTCAGGTCTTGGTGGCATGAGTGGTGCACAAGGTAAAGCAGCAAAAATTGCTGGCGCAGCCGCAGTTATTGCTGAAGTTGATCGATCACGTATTGAAACTCGGAAAGAACAAGGCTGGGTTGATGTTGTGACATATACACCAAAAGAAGCTTTTGACTTAGCAGTTAAACATAAAGACGATAAATCACCTATCGCCATTGCCTATTTAGGCAATGTGGTTGATTTATTAGAATATGCTGTTGAGCAAGATGTGACAATTGATTTATTAAGTGATCAAACCAGTTGTCATGCTGTCTATGATGGCGGCTATACACCGGTTGGTGTACCATTTAAACGCCGAACTAAATTGTTGCAAACAGATAAAGCGTTGTTTAAGAAACTCGTTGACAAAGGATTAAAACGTCATTTTGAAGCGCTTAAAAAAATCACAGATAAAGGGACATATTTCTTTGATTATGGGAACAGTTTTTTAAAGGCCGTCTATGATAGTGGCATTACTGAGATATGTAAAAACAAAGAAAATGATCTCGATGGATTTATTTGGCCAAGTTATGTTGAAGATATCATGGGACCTGTGCTTTTTGATTATGGATATGGACCATTTCGTTGGGTCTGTTTAACTGGAAAAGACAGTGATTTAGATAAAACTGATCAAGCTGCAATGGCATGTATTGATAAGACACGTCGTTTCCAGGATCTCGACAATTATAATTGGATTAAAGATGCGAAGAAAAACAATTTAGTTGTCGGTACGAAAGCACGGATTTTATACCAAGATGCTTATGGTCGATTGGCAATCGCGTTAAAGTTTAATGAAATGGTACGTCATCAGGAAGTAGGTCCAATTATGCTTGGACGTGACCATCATGATACAGGCGGAACAGATTCTCCATTCAGAGAAACATCAAACATTAAAGATGGTAGTAATATTATGGCAGAAATGGCAACCCATGTTGCACTCGGGAATACGGCACGGGGAATGAGTCTCGTAAGCTTACATAATGGTGGCGGGGTTGGTATTTCTAAAGCTGTTAATGGTGGCTATGGGATGGTTCTCAATGGCTCTAAACGGGTTGATAAGATCTTAAAAACAGCCATGTTACATGATGTTATGACAGGTGTCGCACGCCGTGCTTGGGCGAGAAACACCAATGCATACGATACCGTTAAAGCATATAATGTAGAAGATAATAACTCACTTATCACATTACCGAACATCGCAGATGATGATTTGATTGAACAAATCATTGGAAAGGATAAATAATATGACAAAAATTGTACAATGTGTTCCTAATTTCAGTGAAGGACGCAATCAAGATAGCATTGATGATATCGTATCCGTATTAAAAGATAAAACAGGGTTTAAATGCATTAGCGTTGAACCAGATGCAGATTATAATCGAACAGTGGTAACATTGCTTGGAGATCCAGAAGCAATTGTTGAAGCATTGCCAGCATTTGTTGAGAAAGTATTAAATCATATTGATATGAATGAACAATCAGGGGAGCATCCCCGGATGGGTGCTGTTGATGTGATTCCGTTTATTCCAATTGAAAATGTTACAATGGCTGACTGTGTGATGTATGCCAATCAGATTGCTCATAAAATCTGGGAACAGTTTAAGATTCCATCTTTTATGTATGCTGAAGCAGCAACCACGAGATTAAGAAAAAAATTACCGACAATTCGCAAAGGTGAATTTGAAGGGATGAAGACAAAAATTAAAGAAGAGAAATGGCATCCGGATTATGGTAATCCTGACATTCATCCAACATTTGGTGTGATTGGGATTGGGGCACGAATTCCATTAATTGCTTACAATATTGACTTAGACACAGATGATATTAATATTGCCAAAAAGATTAGTCGGGCAATTCGTTTTTCAAGTGGGGGCTATCGCTTTATTCAAGCAGGACCCGTTATGCTTGATTCCCGCGGACATGTCCAAGTTACAATGAACATATTAAACTATCAAAAAAATCCAATTTATCGGATTTTAGAAACTGTCAAAATGGAAGCCAAACGATACCATGTTGCTGTGCCGAGTTGTGAATTAGTAGGACTCGCACCCAAAGCCACATTTATTGAAAGCCTTACATATTATTTTGAACTTAACAATGAGACAGTACCGAAACAATTAACATCAGAAGAGATTGTGTCTTATGCAAAAAAATATATGGGATTTAGAGAGTTAGATACTTTAAAAATAATTGAAGCCAATTTGTAGGTGATGAGATGAATGTAGATACAAAGATTATTAATATTAAACACATTTATACCCCTTTATTACCAGCGAAAAGTTACCAGATTCAAAAGATTGATGATGTTGAAATCGCCATCAAAGATGGTATCATTGTCGCAATCGAAAATGATTTAAGTCAATATCAAGCAACAACTACTCTCGACGCCAATTATAAAGTTGTGTTACCAGGGTTTATTGATGGCCACACCCATTTGGTCCATGGGGGCTCACGAGAACATGAATTTGATCTAAAACTACAAGGTGTGTCTTATATGGATATATTAAAGCAAGGTGGTGGTATTTTATCAACCGTTACAGCGACAAAGAAGGCTACATTTGATGAACTCTTACACAAAGCAAGTAATTCATTAGACCGAATGCTTGAATTTGGCGTCACTTCGATTGAAGCCAAAAGTGGCTATGGTCTCGACACCGATATAGAAATAAAACAACTTGAAGTTAACAAAGCACTACATGAGTCTCATCCAATAGATATTTATTCAACCTATCTAAAAGCGCACGCGATACCACCAGCATTTAAAGACCAAAAACATCTATTTATGCAAAGTGTGTTAGACGATATGGTAATCATCAAATCCAAAAATCTAGCTAAAAGTGTTGATATTTTTTGCGAAGAAGGGGTTTTTGATGCGAATGATACCTTATCGCTATGTGACAAAGCGAATGCCTTAAACTTTGATATTCGGATACATACTGATGAAATCAAAGATATTGGGGGCACTGAAATAGCCTTAAATCATCAGGCAAAAAGTATCGATCATCTCATTGTGATGTCTGATGAAAACATTAAAAAAGCAGCACAAACAAATACCTTATGTAATTTATTGCCTAGCACATCTTTTTATTTAAATAAAGCTTATGCAAAAGGGAGAAAAATGATTGACATGGGGTGTTTAGTGGGCATCTCTAGTGACTATAATCCAGGCAGTACACCAAGTGAGAACCTCCAATTTTCAATGCATCTCGCAGCGCTGAAAATGGGATTAACTCCGCATGAAATTTTAGTTGCGGTAACATTAAATCCAGCAATTAGCCTTGGTATTGAGGATCAAGTAGGACAAGTCAAAGTCGGAAAACAAGCGGATTTGGTTATGTGTCAGATTCCGAATCTAGAATATATGATCTATCACTATGGTATTAATCACGTCACGGACGTTTTTAAAAAGGGACGTCATGTGATAAAAAATAAACACATCTTAAAGGAGGACTTACAATGGCTTTAATGAATGAAACACTATCATCATTTATCGCATTAGTTGATTCAAATCAGCCAACACCTGGTGGTGGAAGCGTTAGTGCACTTGCGGCATCCTTAGGTGTCGCGTTAAGCGGTATGCTCGGTAAGGTGACAACGAATAAAAAGGCATTTTTAAAACTTGATGAATCAATACAAGAGAAGATTCACCAAATTTTAAACGAATTAGAGGCATCAAAAACAGTGTTGTTGACGTTAGTAGATGAAGACACCAACGCCTTTAACCAAATCATGAAAGCCTTTAAATTACCTAAAAATTCAAAAGAAGAGAAAGCGCATCGTAATCAGGTGATTCAACAAGCAACACTGACAGCAATTAAAGTACCCCATCAAGTCGCGACTGAAGCTGTTCAGGTCTTATCTAATTTAGATAACCTAGTTCGTTATGGCAACTCCAATGCGATTACTGACCTTGGTGTTGGCGTGCTTTTGTTAAGTGCGGGTATTGAAGGCGCATTATTCAATATTGAAATTAATCTTGGCATGTTAAAAGACAAGACAAAGAATACATATTATAAAAAAGAAATATCAAGGATTAAAGAAACAACAGATCAACTAAAGACCAATCTTTTAGAAAATATTCATAAGCAACTCTATTGATATCTCAAAAGAAAACCGATTATTATTTAAGGAATAATGACAAGAATGTTATATTGGTTTTCTTTTCAACTAAAAATGATACAATAAGAGTGTGAACAGGAGTGATGCCGATGACAATTATTAATTCAAAATATCTTGAACAATATGATGGTGTTTTAGTGACAGTCGATATGAATGATATCATCGTTGAAGGCAATCAACTATTTTTTAAGTTGCTTGGATATGAGAAATCAGAATTAATCAAGACATCTTTTCTAGATTTAATCGTCCCAGAAGACAAGCCATTATACAATGAGTATACATATCGTCCCGAAAAAGGGCGCGATATTACGCTAAAAATTTATCATAAACGCGGAGCCTATCGGTTCTTTGCGGTACGGATACACCAATTTGATACCCACCAACTGATTTTTGGACATCCAATTCAACGTGATTATGAAGCAAGTATGTATGAATCTGGGCCAACAACTGAAGTTTTAGCACTCTTGTATCAACAAATTCAAGCCAAAGATATTACTGAGTTGTTTCAATTTGATAAATCAGTATCGTTACTCCTGGATTTAATGCCAATTGATTTATGGATTAAAGATCGTTATGATCGCTATATCTTTTGTAATAAAAGTTTTACAGAACATACGGGAAATACGTTAGAAGATGTGTATCTAAAAGATGACTTTGCTATTTTTAGTGAGGATATTGCCAATTCATTTAGAAATAGTGATAATGAAGCAAAAGAATCTAAAAAACGTATTGTGTACTCTTTTGAATCATTCATAAATAATCGAGAAGCTTTTACTGAAGTAACAAAAATTCCAGTGTATAATAAAGACAATAAATATATTGGTATTATCGGTTATGCGATAGATATTACAGATGAGAAAAAAGCAGAAAATGTGCTAAATGAAGAGCGCGATAAAACAGCATTTCTACTTAATCAAATAGATGGTATTGTCTTTGAAATTGATTCTGAAGGAAACCTTACTAACATGAAGGGGCAATTGGTTCATTATTTTAAGTCAGATACTAAAGCTACTGAGTCTGTTTTTGAAATAAACAAGGACAGTGCGATTTTTGGTGAAAAAATCCAACTGACATTACAAGGCACACAATCATCTTTGGTGCATCAAATCAACGATATGAAAATGAAGTTTACATTTTTCCCATTTCTTAATCAATCAGGTAAGTATAGTATTCTTGGCTATGGAAAACAGGTGACAGAAGATGACTCAAATCAAACAAATTCATAAGTTAATACAACCATTACAAAAACACCCCTGTATTGTTTTTAGTGAAGACTTTAAAGCGCATTATCCAGATAAATTCGATGATGTTTCAATAAAAGATATTCGTGTATTCTTACAAAATGAAGAGGGGGGAAATGACCCTCTTTTCGTTTTCGACAATGCGTCTTTTCGTTTTGAGACAATTACGCTTAATGAGCAACATTATCATGTTGTGACAAAGGAGGATAGTGATCAAACTTTTATAGACAAATATCGGACGTTATTTGACGGATTGGAAGAGAAAATTTTTATTTTTAGAGGAACCAAATTGGTCTTTCACAATCATTCGGCAAATCTCTTTTTGAATCTAGACGTCAAGAATTACCAAAACATAAAGTATGACAAGTTTTTAGATAAAGACAGTTTAAAACGGCTTCATAATTTTATTAATAGAGGTCAGAGTGGTATGCTTGAATTAAAAGTAATCACATCAGAAGATAAAAAACATGATGTCAATGCAAGTATTTCGGTCTATGATTACGCGGATTATACATATTTTATTGTTATTCTTCGCGACTTATCTGAGATGAAAGATGAGTATACCAAAACAAATACAGAAAAGGAATATTTTTTACATACGCTAAATTCGATTGGTGAAGCAATTATCATCACAGATCAGAACAACGTGATTACACGGGTCAATGAAAATGCTTTAATGATGACAGGATTATCAGATGATACCTATCGCAATCAACCCATTCAATCAGTACTAACATTACTTGATGAAGCACATAATAGTGTTGACTATTTAGCACTGGATGAATATACTAATTCAGATGCATTGCTCGTCTCACAAGACGGAATGTACTGGCATGTGAACATCAATATTAGAAATATTGAAGATAACCATGATCAAGTATTGGGTAAGGTATATGTTATTGTTGATATTAATGAACAGAAAAAAAGAGAAAAAGAAGTTTTATATCTATCGTATCATGATATTCTAACAGGCTTATATAATCGATCATTTCTAGAGGAAGAAATTCGTCGTTTAGATACTGAACGTCAACTGCCTTTTTCATTAATTATGGGTGATGTTAATGGGTTGAAACTAACAAATGATGTTTTCGGACATGAAGTTGGTGATCAATTATTGAAAAAAGTTGGAAAATCATTACAATTTTTATGTCGTAATGAAGACATTGTCGGAAGATGGGGTGGTGATGAGTTTGTTATTTTACTACCACAAACAGATTCGAATGAAACCAATATTATTATGAATCGAATTATCGATTATTTTGGACGAATGTCTACGAAAGATATGATTAAAGGAATGACACCAAGCATCTCTTTAGGCTATTGTGTAAAGCGATATAAGACAGATAATATTATGGAAGTCATGCGTGTTGCCGAAACCAATATGTACAAACGTAAAATGCTTAGTAAAACAAGTATGCACAGCAAAATTATTGAATCAATGCAAAAAGCACTACATGAAAAAAGTGACGAGACAGAATCGCATGGTAACCGACTTTTCCAGTATCTTAAAGGAATCGCAGAAAGTTATGGATTAAGCAATGATATGATGGATGATCTCCAACTTTTGTGTATGTTACATGATTTAGGGAAAATCGGGGTTAATGATGATGTATTACAAAAAAAAGGTAAGTTAACAGATGAAGAGTGGATTGAAATGCGTCGACACCCTGAAATCGGATACCGTATTGCACAAGCGTCACCAGGACTAGAAAATGTTTCAAAATATATTTTATCACATCATGAGCGATATGATGGAACTGGTTATCCTAAAGGATTAAAAGGACAGGATATTCCCCTTTTATCTCGGATGTTGAGTGTGGCAGATGCCTACGATGCCATGACGACATCTCGGCCCTACAATACAGTAAAACCACAAAAAGAAGCATTAAAGGAACTCGAAGATCATTCAGGTACCCAGTTTGATCCAGAAATTGTATCTTTATTTGTGAAACAAATGAATGAGGGGATATCAGATGCCTAAATATGCATATGTAACATTTGTGATGCGCAATGACAGTTTTATACCAGGTGCATTGGTCTTTGCTTATGCTTTACGGAAACAAAATACACCACACGATTTAGTTTGTATTGTTTCTAAGGGTGTAACTGAATATGGTAAACAAGCATTAAAGACACTTTATACCCATGTCATTGATATGGAAGAAGTATATGTTGCGCATAACAATCGTCATGAACGTCAAGATAGACCCTTCTTATTTACGCGTTTTAATGCCTTTTTACTTGGTGAAGATGGGGGATATGGATTAGACTATGAAAAAATTGTTTTAGCAGATGCAGATGTCTTACCGATTCGTAATTATGATACATTGTTTGAATTAGAAACACCTGCGGGTATTATCAATGAATATAAAGAACACTGCATGGAGTATCATGATGGAAAATATATTAAACCAAATACAGTAGAACAATATGGCACATGGATTTGGCATGATGTCTACACCAATGTTCCACATGGAACATTAGTGCCTAAAGATATGACAAATCGTGTTTTACAAGATAGTAATAATATGGGGATTTTGGCTGCGTTATATGTTTTAACACCAAGTAGTAAGACATATAAAGATATAATGCAAGATACGAAAAACCCTGATATCGCAAAAAAAATCGCTAATTTCAAGTGGCCAGAAATGCAGTATTTAACTCAAGAATTTAGTGGAAAATGGCATAATATTGATCTTCGTTATGCATCATTTAATGGCTATCCTGATATCAAGGTGTTGTATGGAACACACTTTGCCGGAGTAAAACCTTGGCAAATGAATAACAAAAGCGTTAACGTATTTGGTCGGTTTGATGACTACACATTGTGGTATCATGTTTATCAAAAAATGATTCAAGAATACCCTAGTCTAATAGATAACAATCGACTAAAGAAATTATTAGAACGGGTTAAAGTAATGACAAAAAAACCAAAATACCAATTTAAATATCAAGACAATGAATTATTTAAGCATTTAATTAAATAGTCCAGTAATGGACTATTTTTTTGCAATTACCTTGACAGATAGAGTAATGTTTGATACATTATTATGTGTAATAACTATGTGTGATAGAGTAATATTTTTGAGGTGGTTATATGAATAAGACATCTTTAGGGGAATTAATAGCTGATACCATTTCACATGGAGTTGGTCTGTTACTGGCAATTAGTGCGCTAGTCTTAATGTTGGTTTCTGTTGAAACATCTATTGAACTGTTTGCAGCATTAGTATATGGGATTACATTGATTGTACTTTATTTGTCATCCACATTATTTCATGCCTTTCCAGACAAGATGAGAAGAACCAATAGCGTTTTTCAACGTTTAGATCATAGTAGTATCTTTTTATTGATTAGCGGGACATACACACCATTTCTACTATTGGTTGTAAGAACATTTGAAGGATATTTACTACTTGGGGTTTTATGGGGACTAACAATTTTAGCAATTACCTTAAAGTCAATTTGGGTAAATCGTTATCATGCTGTATTTGTGATTTTGTATATCGTGATGGGATGGAGTGTACTTTGGGTTGTTTCTGACGTGATTCAATTACTAGAATCGGGGTTATTTCTACTGTTTTTAGGTGGTATAAGCTATACCTTCGGTGTTGTCTTTTACGTTAGTCGATTTAAATATCACCATTTTATTTGGCACATCTTTGTGCTTTTAGGAAGTGTGAGTCATTTTTTTGCTATATATTACGGGATATTAATATAAAAAAAAAGAGGTTGATGAAATGAAAAAATTAGGATTAATTATAGATAGCACAGTCTATCTAAAGCAAGACGTCATTGATGAAAATGACATTGATGTTGTATCATTAAACGTTGTTGACGGAAAAGAGTCTTTCAAAGAACTTGATATTAATAATAAGTTTGTTTATGAAAGACAAGATCAAGGCAGTACATTAACAACTAGCCAACCAGCACCGGGTGAATTTCTAGAAGCATATCAGCGGAAAATTAAAGCAGGATACGAGAAAATTTTTGTAATTTGCGTGTCAAAAGATATTTCAGGGACATACCAAAGTGCAACCCTTGCTCAAAATATGCTTGATGATCCTGAAAAAGTTCATATTTTTGATACACAACTAGCAGCTTATGGTACTGAAATGATTGCCATAGAAGTTATTGATATGATGAAAGCCAACAAAACAGATACAGAAATTATTAATAAAACTGAACAAATTATTGCAACTTCAGAACAAATGTTCACCGTAGAAAATCTGTTTTCACTTGTTAAAGGTGGCCGTTTGAGCGCTGCTAAAGCAATGATTGGGACTGTCCTTCGGGTTAAACCAATTGTTCGGATGATGGATGGACAATTAAAACTTGTAAATAGTGAACGGACATATAAAAAATTACATAAATATATGGTAAACGAAGTTGAAAAGTCATTAGAAGGACATAGCAAAGTCACATTCTATCTAACGAGTAAGAATTCAGATGACAGTGCAGAAAAATTGAAAGAAGTACTCAAAGAACGTTTTCCAGATGCTAAAATGACAGAAACAGCTTACTTAGGACCAGTTTTTACAATCCATGTGGGTAAAAAAGGATATGGAATTAGTTACTTTGTTGAGTAAAAAAAATCACTTCCTCGGAAGTGATTTTATTTTAAAATATTTAGTGCATAGGCCAGTTTTCCAAGAATAGGCGTTTTCACATCGATGGCATCATGGGGACACATTTCTTGACAACAATAGCAGCGAATACAGGCTTTGTAGTTATAAATTGGGGGCGCTACTTTATACTCAGTTTGGAATTGAATGGCTTTATCTTCAACAGGACAAACGTCAACACACACACCACATTTTTTACAGTCATTAGTTATAATGTATGGTCGTCTAATAATATGGTTCTTTAGGAAAGAAAGTGAAGAACTTTCAGTTTCTTTTAAAGGACTACGATCAACTTTAAAGTGAGGGTTAATTAACGATTTGATATCATCACCTAATAATTCAATGGATTGATAATTACCAAGCCCTGATGTGTTTCCCAAGGTTATCGTTGGAATGATTGTGGGGTCGAGATTGATTAACTGACAAAATACTGTGTCTAACGCGACAGGATCAGTTGAAATCATTAAGGTATGCATATCAGTCGGTGTTCCATTTTTGGGACCATTGCCTTCCATTGCAACAACGCCATCAAGGATATGTAGATCCACTTTAAGATATTGATTTAAATCCACTAACATTTGAGCAAATGTTTTTGCATTTTGAAAACGTCCATGCATAAGACCTTTGTTAAGACCATGAACGAGTCCAAAAGAGTTTTTCACAGCGCCTGTTATACGTTGTAATGCATGGGTTTTCATTTTTGGCAAGTTGATGATTGCGTCGTAGGCTTTGAATGCATCAACAATCTCGAATTGTTTAGAGATAACACCCTCAGGAAAATGGATCGTGTGACCATGTGTAAAATCAGCCAGTGGAATCTCTAAAGTATCAGCAATTTGTTTAATTCCAGTTTTACTGGCAACTTTATCTGGGCTACCAAATCCTGGTGAATCTCCATAACCTACTGTATAATTATTGTCTTGTAAAATTTCTGCGATGGCTTGAAAAATGATAGGATGCGTTGTTACAGCAGAAGCACTATCGGTTCCCATTAACATATTCGGTTTTAATAGAATTGATTTATTCTTGGGAATAATTGATTCAATTCCACCTAGTAATGCGAGGCCTTTACTAAGTTGATTTTTAATTTCTGGTAATGCATATTCTTGGATTTTTAGTACAACAACTGTCGACATAGTATCACACCTTTTAAATAGTATACCAAAAACCAGGAATATTTGATATAATATTTGCAAGGCAGGTGAAGATATGGACAAATTAGAAGCTTTATTAAAGTCTCAACAACCAATGATTATTGCGATTGATGGACCGAGTGGAAGCGGAAAAACAACACTAGCAAACACACTCAAAACTAAGTATGAAGTCACTCTCATCCACATGGATGATTATTTTTTACCAAATATTAAGAAGACTGAAGAACGATTAAATCAACCAGGTGGAAATGTTGATCTTGAGCGTATTAAAAAAGAAGTTTTTGAGCATATTAATGATGATATATTGGTGAATCACCATTTTAACTGTAACAGTCAAACACTAGAAAAACGTCCCTTATTGAAACGTCGAAAGTTACTAATTATCGAAGGTGTATACAGTTGTCATCCTGAGTTAAGACCGTATTATGATAAGATAATTTATTGTGATGTTTCACGTGAAACACAATTAAAAAGAATTAAATATCGGAACAATAAAATCCTTTATCAACGGTTTGTGAATGAATGGATTCCATTAGAAGATAAATATTTTAATGCATTTCAGATTAAAGAACATGCTGATTTTGTTCTCAATAATGAGTAACAATATTGTGCAAGTTATGGTATAATATGTAACAATGATAAGAAGGTGTTTAGAATGTTATTTTTTGATTTTGTAAACCCCTATTTTGTATATATGATATATGTTTTTTCGTTTGTCGGTGGACTGTATGCGTTATTTCATTATCCGGCATTTTTTAGACGATATCGTAAGCATATTTTTATTATTGTAACTGTTTATTGGTGTATACACAGTTAACACGCTATGTGTTTGCCTTGTTTCGAGATGGTTTTTTGATTAATGAATCGTTACCGTTTTATGTGTGTCGCATTAGTTCAGTTATATTACTTTATTATTTTTTTACGAAAGATAGGCGTGTTATGCCCTTTTTATTTTTCTGGGGAGCAACGGGATTAGCTGGAATTATTTATCCAAATGGTCCAATTGATAATATTGCAAATTTGACAGAAACATTTTTTATTGATCATTATTTACTTGCAATTACACCATTTTATTTGGTATTATATGAGTCGTATGTGCCAACTAAAAAAGATGTCTATAAAATTACTGTTTTGATGGCAATTATGTTGTACATATTTATCCCGATTAATTATGTCTTAAATACAGATTATTTTTATTTAAAAGACCAAAGTATTTTTGGTGTTTTGTTTCCGAATTCGTCTTCCCTCTTTTTCGCTACAGTACATTACCTTGTAGCATTCGGATTCTTTTATTTATATTATTTACTATATGATAAATCACTCAAAGTAAGCAGGTGACCTTATGAAAATTGGATTATTTACTGATGCGTATTATCCCATTATAAGCGGGGTATCGATATCAGTTGACATATTAGTTAGAGAATTCACTAAACTTGGACATGAAGTTCACGTCATTACTAATGACCATGAACATGCTGAAAAAGAACCTAATGTTTACCGTGTAAAAGGTTTTCGATTACCTATGAAAGGCCTAGAAGAGTATCGAATTGGTAAAGTAACCCGTAAGAAAGTTAGAGAGCTTGATAAACTGAATTTAGATATTATTCATTGTCATACAGAATTTACAATGGGTAGATTAGGTCGGAGAGCTGCTAGACGTAACAACATACCTGTGGTTCATACCTATCATACAATGTACGAAGATTATGTTCATTTTGTATCTAAGATGTTAAGCAGACCATTACAATTGATTAGTAAATGGTATTCTAAAAGTTTTGCGAATCGAGCAGATAAAGTTATCTTCCCAACAGTTAAAGTACAACGTACATTTGATCGTTATGGATATGATAAAGGTGGCATTGTCATCCCAACAGGTATTTATATTAATCAATTTAATCCGCAAAATTTTACTGAAGATGAAATTAATGAACTAAAAGAAAGATTGGGCATTCTAGATACACAATTTGTGATGTTTTTTCTAGGACGTCTTTCACGCGAGAAAAGTGTAGACGTACTTATTGATGGATTTTTTGATGTGTTGCAAAAACATGACAATGCACTGTTGGTTTTGGTTGGTGATGGACCTGATCGCTTGCATTTCCAAGAACGAGTCGATAAATATGGCATAACGGATCATGTTATCTTTACCGGTATGATACCACCAAATCAAGTACCAAAATATTATCAAATTGCCGATGTCTTTGTGAATTTTAGTGTTACTGAAACACAA
The DNA here is from genome assembly GCA_021736285.1 of Candidatus Izemoplasma sp. Lineage (GTDB taxonomy): Bacteria > Bacillota_I > Bacilli_A > Izemoplasmatales > Izemoplasmataceae > JAIPGF01. The sequence goes on along the minus strand of JAIPGE010000017.1, from coordinate 28 downwards.
GGATTAACTTATTATGAAGCGCTCGCAA